>NZ_JBJJBV010000021.1:0-48433 GCF_045446735.1 Nocardiopsis protaetiae | reverse complement strand
GAACGCCCGCGCCCACGGGCCGAAGTCCACCGACAGGGTGAAGCCGAGCGAGGAGGAGGCGTTGGTGTCCCCGGTGCGCGGCACCGGCCGGTCGGGCCCGGCGCCGCCGGGGCGCAGCTCGACGGCGACCCGGTCGTCCACCCGGTCCCCGGCCAGCACGATCCGGTCCAGCCGCAGGGTGCCGGCCGGAACGGCCGGAACCGCCGCCGCCAGTGCTGCGACCAGCGCGCCCGTGACCTCGGCGCCGTCCTCGGGGGACACGTACGCGCTGGTGACCAGGTTGGCGGTGGACACCCCGCTGGTCCGCGCGTCCAGCCATCCCCGCAGCGCCGTTCCGGCCGCCGGACGTGCGGCCACGGCCGCCACCTCGGCCAGCCCCGCGGCGCCTATCACCACGGCCCCGGCGGCCTCAGCCGCCCCGGCCGTACCCCGCGGCCCTGGCGCGGCGGCGATGCTCGCCGTCCCAGCGGCCACTGCGGCCCCAGGCGTCTCGGCCGCCCCACGTGCCGCCGTGGTTGCCGCCTCCGGGCCAGCCTCTGCCGTCCCGGCAGCCACTGCGACCTCTACCGCCCCGGTGGTCACCTCGGTCCTGGGCGTCCCGGCCGCGCCGCGCGGCCCCGGATCGGCGGCGGTGCCCACTGCCCCAACGGCCACTGCGGTCCCAGGGGTCCCGTATGCCACAGGGGGCGCGGTGAGGAGGGCGCAGGGGGCGAAGCCCTCGGGGACCGGAATCCCCTCGGGGGCGAAGGCGGTGCGGGGGGCCAGACCGGCACGGGTCAGGGTCAGGCCCAGGGCGGCGGCGAGGTGTCCGCCCTCCAGCAGGGCCAGCGACGGGCGCAGCCGCCCGTACTCGGGCGGGTAGCGGCGGTGGTTCACCGCCACCACGATCCGCGCCCCGGCCAGGGCGGATTCCAGATCGGCGGGCAGCGGCGACCCCGCCCAGGGGTGCAGGGCGCAGGTCCGCGGATCCATCCGCAGACACCAGCCCTCCCCCTCGGCGGGCAGCAGGAAGAGGTCGGCGCCGAACAGCCCGCGCGGCGACGGGTAGGCGCGGTGCACCGGGTAGCGGTCGGCCGGGGAGACCCGGCGCACCCGCACCGCCTCCGCGCAGGCCGCCGCCAGCCGCGCCCCCGGCGGCCAGGGGCCACCGATCGCGGGGCCCGCGGCGTCCGCCGCGCGCAGCGCGGCCAGCGCCTCCCGCGCCGACGGCGGCAGCGGCACCCCGGCCGTCGTCCGCAGCGCCGGGTCGCCCAGCGTGCGGCCGAAGAACAGGGTCCGCACCGGCACCACGTTCTTGTCGTGCGACTGCGCGTGGAACGCCGCCAGCGCCCCCGTCACGGGAACGGGTGCGGGACCGGGCACACCTGGCCGGGTCGCTCCCACGGGACACCTCCCTCGAACAGGTCGGACGCCCGGCCCAGCCGTTCCAGGCCGCGCGTCCTGCGGTGGGTGTGGCCGAACGTCATCGGCAGCGCCCCCGGCACGATCACCTTCACCGACCGCACCCCGGCGGCCTCCGTGTACGGGGCGCTGCTCTGGTCCACGACGACCACGTCCAGGCCCAGGGCGTGCAGCGCCGCCAGGCGTTCGCGCAGCACCGCGCCCACATCGGCCCCGGCGAACGAGGACGGCCCCCGGGCGGCGAACTCCGCCGCCGACACCGTCCCGGACGGGTGCTCCAGGAACTCCCAGTGCGGCCGGGCCTCCCACAGCCCGTGCATGCCGGTGTGGTCCTCCAGCGTCTCGACCAGGGTGAAGTCGTCCAGCATGGGGCGGCACCGCTCCACGCTCACCGACTCCCGCATGCGCACCCACTTGGGGTACATGAGCGCGTTGGTGGCGGTCTCCTCCACCGCCGCCATCAGCGCCCGGCGCGGGTCGGGGTGGGTGCCGGTGGCCAGGCTCATCGCGGGGGCCAGCCCGGCGCGCACCGCCTCCTCGGGGGCGGTCACCGTGGCCAGCGCGGTGGGAACGCCCAGGTCGGAGGTGGCGTCCAGGACCCGCAGCCGCAGGCCCCGCTCGGTGAGCAGGTCCAGCAGGTGCACCAGGTCGGGGTGGTTCGCGGTGTCGACCTCGCGCAGCCGGGTGCGCGAGTACCAGGCGAGCAGGAACGCGTCGCGCTCGATCACCTCGAACAGCCCGTACAGGACGGCCTCGGCGAGGTCGCCGCCGACGGCGCAGCCGTTGGAGGACTCGTACAGGAAGCGGGTGTCGTCGGTGCCCGCGTGCCAGAACGCCACGTGTTCGGGCACCAGCACCGGGCGGCGCTCCCGGGTGGACCAGCCCCAGACCCAGTGGGTGGGGGTGTGCGGGGTGTAGGGGACCAGGTCGAACGCGGGGTGGCCGTGCCACTCGGGTTCGTGCAGGCCGAGCCGGGCGGGGTCGACGGCGTCGTCGGCCAGCGCGGCGTAGGAGCCCCACACGCGGGGCGCGCCGGTGTGGCGGTGGCCGCCGGTGACGCGTTCGACGCCTTCCAGCAGGGCGGGGACCTCGCTGTCGGTGAACCTCGTGGAGCGGCCGTAGCCGCCCTCGCGCCGGGTGTGGCCGGGGGCGACGGTCTCGCAGGTGACCAGGGACAGCGGGGACTCCTCGTCCCGGTACAGGTGGGCGACGGGGCCGAAGCGGAAGTCGAGCAGCCGCTCGCGCAGGTCCGCGCGGTCCATCCGCCGCACCCGCAGCGCCTCCCCGGCGACCGGGCGCGGGGCGTCCAGGTCCAGGCCGCCGGGCACGCCCAGCCCCTCCCCGCCGGGGAAGCAGTGCCCGCACCGCGGGTGGGGGACGAACGTGTGCCGGGTGACCTCGCCGGTGCGGCAGTCCAGCGCCCACAGCGCCCGCCGCATCGCGTCGGGGTCCGCCGCGGCCGCCCTGACCAGCGCGGTCCAGGTGTCCTCCCACAGGAGGAGGAGGTCGGGCTCGCCGCCCTCGGGGCAGGTGTCGCCCTCCAGGTCGCGCCGCCACAGCCCCGCGCACCGCGAACAGCCGGTGCCGTCGCCGACCCACGGCCCGACCACGGCCAGGGCGCCGCTCATCCCCAGGTGCAGCACCCCCTCACCGACCGGAACGCCCACGGGCTCGGCCAACGTCGCCCCCGCCGGCGACGGGATCTCGCTCGTCAGGTCCATGTGGCGACCGCCGTGTGGAGGCCGTGGGCGGCCCAGGGGGCGGCGCCCGCGGGGGCTGCGACGCGGACGCGGCCGGTGGCGGTGGCCCAGGCGGCGAGGGACGCGGCGGCGTCGGGGGTGCGGGCGGCGTGCGCCGCCAGGCCGGGCAGGTCCTCGCCCTGGACGGCGGCGACGGCGCGGAGCAGGGCCTCGCGCAGTGCCGTGTCGGGGTCGGCGGCCGCGCTGGAGGCGAGCACCCTCGGGTCGGTATCGGCTGCCGGGGTGAGGGGCGCCGTGTCGGGGGCGGTGGACTCCGGGTCCGGAGCGGCCGCCGTGTCGGGGGAGGGCGGGGCCGGGGTGAGGACTTCGGCGCGCCAGAGGCCCGCGTCTTCGAGCTCGTGGAAGCGGACGGTCGCGGTGACGCCCGCGCGGAGGGTGAGCGCGGCCCACAGGCGGCGGGCGGGCGCGGACATCGGTCCCGGGGGGTCGACCTCCTTCCACGGGACGGTGGCGCGCAGCACCAGGTCGCCGACGGCGTCGCCGACCGCCTCGGCGCGTGTCGAGCCCAGGCCGCGGCCGGCGGGGCCGGGGGCGCGCCAGGCCACGGCGTGCAGCGAGGCGATCAGGGCGTCCAGCCGGGCCTCGGCGGTGGTGGCGCCGCAGCCGCCCGCCTCGGCGCGGGCCAGCCCCACCGGGAGCTGGGGCAGGTCGCCCGGCGCGGGCTCGCCGACCGGCCCGAACACCCGGTCCCACAGGGGCGCGAGCGCGTCGAGGCGGTCGGTGAGCAGCGGCGCGGGTTCGGGCGCCGGGGGGAAGTCCCCGGTGCGTTCGGCGTCCAGCGGCGGCAGCAGCGGCAGCCGGTGGGGCTCGGAGACCAGTTCGTCGGTGGTCACCAGGAACTCCGGGTTCGCGGCGTCGGCGGTCCCACCTGTCACTCGGGCCACGTGCGCCACCACGGCCAGCGCCAGCTGCGCCGCCACCAGGGTGCGGGCGGCCTCCGACTCCGGCGCGCCCGGGTCGGCGCCCGCGGGTTCGTCCAGGGCGGCGGCCCAGGCGCGCAGCGCGGCGAGCGCCTCCGGGGAGGCGGAGGCGTCGCGCGGCCCCGCCGCCCACACGCCGTGTTCGGCGACGATCACGTGCAGGGCCTCCGGGTGCCCCGGCACCGATGAGCGGACGGTGGCCAGCACCCCCGGTTCCGGCGGCCCGGTGTCGGCGGACACGTCGCGGAACCCCGCCCGGCCCAGGGCCCGGCGCACCGCCGCCTCCACCGGGACGGACTCCGCGCGCACCCGCACGGCCGTGCCCGCCAGCGCCCGCAGGGCGGCGAACGGTCGTTCGGTGAGAGCTTCCAGGTGCGGGTAGGCGGCCTGCTCCGTCGCGGAGAGCCCGTGCTCCTCCTCGGCCTCGCGCAGGAACCCGTGTTCGTCCAGCTGGTCGAGGATGCCGACCAGCACCGCCCGCCCCTTGGCCGGGAACCTCTCCACCAGCGCCGCCCGGGTGAACCCCGAGCGCAGCACCGGCTCCAGCGCCCGCCACACCGCGTCCGCCGGGGCCCCGCGCAGCACCACCGCGGTCGCGCCCATGCTGACGGCGACCCCCTCGGCGGCCAGCGACCGGGCCCGCACGGCCTTCTTCAACCGCAGCATCGGCTCAGGCACCACCCGTCCACGGCAGGGTCGGCTTGAGCCCCGGGTCGCCCTGCTGGTGCTCCACCACCCGGCGCACCGTCTCCTCCCAGGTCTCGCCCACCACCTCCTGGGCGGCCCCGGTGAACAGGTACGCGATCGAGTACCGCTGGATCGGGGTCACCCCCATCAGCGGCAGCAGGTCGAAGAAGCAGTTGATGAGGAACCGGAACGCCGCGAACCCGTACCCGTCGCCCAGCCGCGTGAAGTCCAGCTTGCGGAACTCCCGGTGGAAGTCGCTGTAGGACCGCTCGTCCGACCCGCTCCACCGCACCCGCACGTCGTCGCCGAACCGCGCCGCCGTGGCCAGCCGGTCCTGGTGCGGGTAGGGCAGGATGTGGTCCCTGCGCGCCAGCTCCACGGCCCGCGGCAGCCACCGCCGCGTCCACTCCAGCCACCCCGCCGCCGAGGGGTCGGCGGCCGTCCCCCCGTGGATCGGGGCCAGCAGCGCCACCAGCTCCTCGCGCTGGGCCCGGTAGGACTCGGCCAGCCGCTCCTGCGCCGTCCCGTCCGGGTCGGACCAGTGGAAGTACTCCTTCCAGTGCGACAGGAACGCCTGGTACCCCGACCGCAGCCCCCACTCCGGGTACTGCGACGCGATCGCCCCCATCCCCGAGAACACGTGCGCGAACACACCCGTCCCGTCCACCCGGTCGGCCACCAGCCCCAGCCCGTCGGTGAGCACCCGCCCCTTGAGCGCGATCGCCTCGGGCCCGCGCAGGAACGTGTCCACCGGGTCGCCGTCCAGCCGCAGCACCGAGTTGTCCGGTTCCAGCGGCGTGTACGGGGGCTCCACCAGCTCCAGGCGGCCCATGCGCTCGGAGAACGCCGTGTACCGCGCCGGGTCCAGCGCCGCCGTGGACGGCCGCCGCTCCAGGAACGACCGCGTCCACGCCTCGGCCTCGGCCGCGGTGTCGGCGACCGCCGCGTCCTCGCCGTCCAGGTACAGGACGCAGTGCGGCCCCAGCCGCCAGTGCAGGTGCAGCCACGCCGCGGTGATCCCCGGCCGGGCCGCCGCGTCGCGGGCGGCCGGGACCAGGCATTCGCCCAGCAGGGCCGCCTTGTCGCTGTCGTAGTAGGTCACTCGGAGTCCGACGGTCACGGGACCAGCCTCACTTCGCCTGGGGGATCGGCCGCCTCGGGGGCGGTGGGGACGACGGCCAGTTCGAGGAACACCTCGGTGGCGTGCCGGCCGCGCGGGCCGCTGAGCCCCGCGTCCGCCGGGTCCGGGGACATCTCCTCCACGAGCAGCAGCGGCCCCAGGTGGTCGAGCCGCTTGGCGGCCGTCGCCGTGTGCAGCCTGCTCAGGAAGTCCAGGTGCTGGGGCTTGGGCGCCATCGCCCGCTCCAGCGGGCCCAGCCGGGAGCCCTGGAGCGGCCGCGCGAACACCTGGTCGGGGATGCCGCGGGCCAGCCGCAGCGTGTTGACCCGCCGGTGCAGTTCGGCGGGGGACTCGCCGGGGCGCGCCGCCAGCTCCGCGGTCTCCAGCGCCCACCGGCGGCGGAACAGGGTGACGGACCCGGCCCGGATACGCGGCACCGCGCCCGAGAACCCGTCGGCCTCCCAGCGGGCGTGCAGGTCCATGACCGTGTCGCCGAAGGAGAAGAACGGCGAGTCGGCGACCATCGCCACGAGCATCTCGTCGTAGGGCAGGGCGTGCGGGACCAGGAAGCCGGTGTACACCGGGTCGATCTCCTGGTCCGTCTCGCCGCCGTCGCCTTCGCCGCTGGCGCTGCCCCCGCCGGCGCCGCCGCGCCGGACCAGCCGCAGTCCCTCCGGGGTGTGCACCAGCGCCAGGTCGGCGGTGGCGGGGCCGGGCAGCAGCACCGGTTCGTCGCGCAGCGCCAGTTCCTCGTCGGCCAGCGGCGGCGCCAGGTTCGCGTTGAACCCCAGCGCCGACCGCATGTGGACGGTGGGGGTGCCGGGCGGGCCCGATCGCCGCACGTGCTCGGCGACCCGGTCGCGGGCCCGCTCCGGCAGAGCGGACAGGAACCGGCTGAAGTACCGGGCCCGTCCGCCGTACAGGTGGTTGAGGACGAGCCGGCCGCCGTCGGGCTGGCCGAACACGGCCAGCGAGCGGCGCGCCGTGAACTCGCGCTCGGGGAGGAGGTCGGCGATCTCGGCGACCACCGACGGGTCGACCTCGACCTCTTCATCGGTGCCGGTGCCGGTGCCGGTGCCGGTGCCAGTACCGGTGCCGGTGCTCCGGGCCAGGTCGGCCAGGTGGTCGACGGCCCGGCGCCGGGCCGCCACCAGGCGCCGCAGGTCCTCGCCGGGGTCCGGGACGCCGTCCAGGTCCCCGGCCATCAACCGCTGGGTCAGCGGGAACGCGGCCCGCGCGTGCGCGGCGAACCCGTCCAGGTCGTCGCAGCGCCCGCCCGCGCCGTACCGGGACACGAACACGCTCTCCAGCGCGCCCGACAGCATCCGCTGGTCGTCCAGGGCGAACAGCAGCGGCATGATCCGCCGCAGGTCCGCCGTCCACTCCCGGGTCCACGCCCGCGGCACCGGGGCGCCCCGGGACACGTGGCAGTCCTCCACCAGGGGGGAGGCCGCGACCTCGGCGGGCGCCGGGTCGGCCCCCGGCGGGGTCACCGCCGCCGACCACAGCCGCGACAGGTGCGTCACCGCGCGGGCGCGTTCGGCGCCGTCCGCCTCCGCGAACCCCTTGAGGGTCTCCTCGGTGGCTTCGAACGCCGCCGCCATCCGCGCCGCCACCGGGCCCGGCAGCCGGCGCACCAGCTCGTGCCAGCGGCGGTCGTACTCCGGGTCCTGCTCGGCGGCGGGCGCCCAGGGCACCAACACCCCGGCGTCGATGAGCTTGGCGAGCACGCCGCCCAGCGCCTCCGGAGACTGCCCCAGATCCGCGGCCAGCCCCTCGGTCAGCACCCGCAGCACCACCGGCCGGGCGGCCCGGCGTTCCAGCGACGTGACCAGGGTGTCCCAGGCCCCGGCCAGGGGCAGGCGCACCTCCTCCTCACCGAACGCCTCCGCCCGCGCGCCCGGGGAGGGCGGCGCCCAGCGGCGCCGCCGCACCAGCAGCCGGTCGCCCTCGCGGCGCGCCCCGCCGGTGAGCACCCACTCCAGCTCCGGGCGCGCCGCCGGATCGGCGGCCAGCGCCCGCGCGGCCTGGCGCACCAGCAGCCGGCGCAGCCCCGTCACCGTGGTGGAGCGCAGGGGCTCCCCGTCGCGGGTCGGTGAGGACGGGTGCTCCAGCTCGTCGAAGAACACCCCGGTGTACAGCGAATACGGGCTCACCTTGACCGTGGACCGGGAGTGGTAGCGCACCAGGGCCGGCTCGGCCTTGCGCATCCGCTTGTCCGGGTTCCGGTCGCCCGGGGCCGCCGCCCGCGCCGCCACCGCCCGGTGCAGGTCCGGGCTGGACAGCGCGGTGCTGCGGTCGGTGGCCGGGTCGCGTGCCCACGCGGCGAGCTCGGCGCGTTCCTCGGCCAGCGCCGCCGGGTGGGCCTCGTCCAGGGTGGCGGTGGCCAACCGGGTCCGCTCCCAGCTGTCGGCCCACTCGCCCAGCGCCCCGATCCGCCACGCCAGGTGGTTGCCCACCAGGGGTGTGCGGGGCGGGCGCCGGTTGAAGACGTCGCGTTTGACGGCCAGCGCGGTCCGCCGGTCGGCCTCGTCCTCCAGGGTCGGGGCGAGCAGGTGCAGGGCCCGCGTCAGGTGGTCGCGGATGCGTTCGCGGTGCGCCTCCTCCTCGACGAGGGTGTGCAACAGGTCCCGCTCCAGGTCGGCGCGGGCCGAACGCAGCGGGCGGTAGGGGTACAGGTTCACGCGGGAGACCAGGTACGGGCCCTCCACGTGGCCGAAGCGGTCGGCGGGACCGGGTGTGCTCACTCGCCCTCCGTGCCCGCGTCCGTGGCCTTGCGCTTGCCGGAGCCGAACCCGCGGGGTTCGCGCTCCGACGCCCACCGGAACCAGCGCAGCGCCACCACGGTGCCCACCAGCGACCAGCCCAGCAGCAGCCACACCGACGGCCAGTCCCACAGCGGCCCGCTCTCCGACAGCGCCCCGTGCAGCAGCAGCGTCAGCGGACGCCCGGGCAGCACGTCCACGATCGCGCCCAGGGTGTCGCCCAGCGGCAGGATGATGAACCCGCCCGCCAGGAACGCGGTGGGGAAGAAGATGCCGTTGACCATCGGCACCGCGGCGTCGGCGTTGGGCGGCAGCAGGGAGGCCGCCGCGCCCAGCGGGGCCATGCAAAGGAACCCGAGCGCGATCGCGGCCAGCAGCAGGGGGACGCGGTCCAGGGGGACGCTCACGCCCATGAACGCGCCGATCCCGGCGATCACCACGAGCACGATGACCGTGGTCAGCAGGGTGTTGGCGAGGTAGGCGCCCATCACGGTGATCGGTTTGACCGGGGTGGTGCGGAAGCGCTTGAACAGCCCGTGGTGGCGGCGGATCGCCAGCCCGATCGCCACGTTCGCGAACGCCACCGACATCAGGGCGAAGCCCAGCACACCGCCGAAGCTCAGGTTGGCCTGGGTGATGGAGTAGTCGCCCAGGTCCAGGACGTTGTCGGCCTGGGAGCGGAACGCCAGCCCGAAGCCGAGGTAGAACATCACCGGCATCAGCACGATGAACGCCAGCGTGATCGGGGAGCGCCAGAACTCCTTGAGCTCCCCGTCCACGTGCAGGAGGAAGGTGCGCAGCCCGTTGGCGCGGGCCCCCGCGCGGGGGGCGGGGGAGGGGGCGGCGGGGGTGGTGTCGGTGGTGCTCATTCGGCCTTCCCCGAGGTGGTCGTCCCGGCGCCGGTCTTGGCGGTGGTGGTCTGCTCGGCGGTGGTCTCGGCGCCGGGGTTTCCGGCGGTGGTCTTCTCAGCGGTGGCTGTGCCGGCGGTGGCCGTGCTGCCGGCGGCCTGCCCGGCGGCGGCCTCGCCGGAGGCGGACTTCTCCGCGGTGGGGCGGCCGGCGGCGGACCCGTCCGCGCCCGCGTCGAGCATCGCCAGGTAGGCGTCGTCGAGGGTGGGCGGCACGATGGTCAACCCGCTGATGGTGGTCTTCTCCTGTTCCGCCCAGGCCTGGACGTCGCGGACCACGGCGTCCTGGTCGTCGGTGTGGATGCGAACGCGCCCGTTGACCAGGCTCGCCCCCTCGGGAAGGCGGTCGGCGTCCACACCCGGGTCGGCGAACTCCACGACGGTGAACGCCGAGGAGGCCCGGACCAGCTCGTCCGGGGTGCCCGAGGCCAGGAAGGAACCGTCGCGGATGACGTGCACCCGGTCGGCCAGCTCCTGGACCTCGGCGAGGTCGTGAGAGGTGAGGACGACGGTGGTGCCGCTGTCGCGCAGCCCCGCGACCAGGCCGCGGATGCGGCGGCGCGACACCGGGTCCAGGCCGGTGGTGGGCTCGTCGAGGAAGAGCAGCTCGGGGCGGCCGGTCAGGGCCAGCGCCAGGTCGAGGCGGCGTAGCTGGCCGCCGGAGAGGGACTTGACCAGGGCGCCGCGCTTCTCGGCGAGGTCGACCTGGTCGAGGATCTCGTCCAGGCCCACCGGGTCGGGGTAGTAGGAGGCGTGGCGGCGCAGGATGTCGCGGACCGACAGGCCGGGTTCGAGCATGGACTGCTGGAGGACGACGCTCATCCGGGTGCGCAGCCGGGCGAAGTCGCGGCGGTCGCCGGGGTCGAGCCCCAGGACGGACAGTCGGCCGGAGGTGCGGCCGCGGTGCCCCTCCAGGATCTCGATGAGGGTGGTCTTGCCGGCGCCGTTGGGGCCCAGCAGGGCGGAGACGGTGCCGGCGGTGACGCGGTAGGTGACGCCGTGGAGGACCTCGCCCTTGCCGTAGTTCTTGGTGATGTCCACGGCCTCGATGGCGTGGTCGGTGGAGGCGGCGGCGGACGCGGGGTCGCCGGAGCCGCCGGTGTCGCTGCGGTGCACGTGTGCTGCCCTCGGTGTTCTCTTGGGGTTCGCGGGGTGGGGGCGGCTCCCCGACCGGTGGGGAACCGCCCTGGGCGCGTGGCCCGGATCAGAACCGGATAGCTGATCCGGATAGAACCGGATGACAGATCCGTTTCGTGACCGGATAGCCGATCCGAACCAGAACCGGATGACTGATCCGCATGGGAAATCGGATAGCTGATCCGGGTCGTGGCCGGACGGCTGCTCCGGATCAGAACCGGATGGCCGATCCGCATCGGGTCCACATCGGGACCGGATGACCAGTCCGGTTCGCAACCGGATAGCTGATCCGTTTCACAGTCGGATGACCGATCCGGATCAGGGCCGGATCAGCCGCACGAGCCCGAGGAGCAGCAGCTGCTGGAGCCGCAGCAGGAGGTGGAGGTGCAGCTGCTGGAACCGCTGGTCGCGCCGGTCTCGGGGACGGCGACGGCCTCGCGGACGCTCATGACCTCCATGTCGGAGAAGTCGAGGTCGGGCAGTTCGATGGAGGGGGAGTCCTGCATGGGGGACACCTTTCGCGGAGGATACGAAAACATCACCCGTTCATCCACGCTTTGACCGGACGACCGGACACGGCTTTTCCCTATCTGGGCAGTGGGGCTTTCCCGGGGGCGATAGCGCCCTCGGGGAAGGGAGAGGCCGGGAACGGTCAACGGGTTTATCGCTTAAGCAGCGCGAATATGGAACGGGGGGTTTGGATGTCGGGGAATGGGGGGATGGAAAAGGGTCGCGTTGCACGCGGAGCGACCCCTCGGTGACACACCGGGGCCTGGCCCCGGCCTGTCGGCGGTGTGCGGGGTCAGCCGCAGGAACCGCCGGAGCAGCAGCTGCTGGAGCCGCAGCAGGAGGTGGAGGTGCAGCTGCTGGAACCGCTGGTCGCGCCGGTCTCGGGGACGGCGACGGCCTCGCGGACGCTCATCACCTCCATGTCGTCGAAGTTCAGCTCGGGCAGGTCGATGTCCAGAGCCGTGGATTCGGGCATGGTCAGCCTCTTCGTTCGTTTCGTGCACGGTCCCCCGGGCGGCATGAAAATAACATGCGGAGAGGAAAGTCGATAGAGGTTGTATCGACCATTCTCCGGAGCGTGTCCTCAGGTTCGCGTGCCCGTAACAAGGGAAACGGTCGAGTGAACGGTGCGGTATGGGGTCCCGAAGGGGATGAAATTCCAAGGATTGTTTCCTGTGGTGTGCGTCGCCACCCACGGGCCCACCGCGCTCAGAGGAAGACCGCGTACTCCGCCAGCTCGGGCACCCGGCGCGGATTGACGTCCACCGCGGCGGCCAGCTCCTCGGCCGAGGAGAAGACCACGCCCGCCGCGCGCAGCTCCGACAGCCGGTGCAGGTTCGCCGGGGTCAGGGGCAGCCCGGCCAGGAACGGCTCGGGGACGTGGTTGACGTCGATCAGCCCGCCGTCGTCGAAGCCCCGGCCCAGGTCGGGGCGGCCGATGCCCAGTTCGATGGCGTGCAGGCGCTCGTGGGCGGCGATGCGCCGGGCCTCCGAGCGCAACTCCCGGCGCCACCGGCCCCGCTCCTCGGCTGCGGGGTCGCCGCCCCGCACCGCCAGGTCGCGGTAGAGGGAGAAGGAGGCACCGGCCCCGCCCAGCCACAGGACGAGGAAGACCACCAGGTTGAGGTCGTTCGTCCGCTCCAGCAGAGCGAAGACCACCACCAGCGCCGAGGCGACGAGCGCGGCCGCGAACGAGAGCAGGTTCCGAAGCCGGAGGAAGGCGTACCAGAGCAGAAGGGGGGTGATGAGACCCAGGGTCGCCAGGGCGATCAGACCGGCCAGGGCCGGACCGATCCACGACCAGGCCGGCTCCGGGACGGGGGGACCGGGTTGCCGAACGGGGGAACCGTTGAAGGCCATATCTCATGGTAGGCACCGGGTCAACGGCCCCCGAGGTGGCCGAGGGCGCTGAGGCGCCCGAGACCGTAGGTGGTGGGGAGGTTCGGCGGGAGGCCGTCGTCGGTCGGGCGTTCTCCCTTTCCGGGGCGTCCCCGGGGGCGGGGTTCTACTCCGAGTCCGGCTTCCACTCCGGGGCGAGGACGGACCAGATCTCGGTGTCCCGGCGGCTGCCCCGGTAGAGGTAGTTGCCGCGCAGCACACCCTCCCGGGTCATGCCCAGGCGGCGCGCCACCGCGATGCTCGCCGCGTTCTCGGTGTCCGTGTGCCACTCGACGCGGTGCACCCCGCGCTCCTGGAACGCCCAGTCGATGAGCAGGCGGACGGCCCGGGTCACCAGCCCTCGGCCGGAGGCCGCGGGCTCCAGCCAGCAGCCCGCCTCGGCGGTGCCCTGCTCGGCGTCCAGGTTCGGCAGCATCACCCCGCCGACGAGGGTGCCCTCCAGCCAGATCCCGCAGATGCGGCCGGTGTCCGCGGCGGTCTTGTCCGCGTGCCGTTGCAGGAAGGACCGGCTCGACTCGGGGTCGGTGACCAGGTCGGGCATGCCGACGAAGCGGCCGATGTACTCCCGGCCGCGGTCGATGTGCTCCAGGAACTCCTGGGCCCGCCAGGGCTCCAGCGGACGCATCTCGGCGCCGTCACCCAGCGGTGTCGCGTACATGGGTCTCCTCGTGGGGGTCGGTGGTGGCCGCGGCCAACCTACCGGCGTTGACAGTGTGCCGGTGACCGGGGAGCCCCTATCCGGTAAGTAGACGAGGCCTATAAGGGTTTCCATTCCCTGCTGGCTTTATGGGCCTGCCAGACCCATACGAGTGCACCTACAAGGTGCCTCCGGAGTTTCCATGCCCTACGGGCTTTATAGGCCTGTGGAACCCTTCCCTGTTCTCAGGGGTCGTGACCTGCAACGATACGAGCCCTTTGCGCGCGACTGCCCTCCCGGGCACTCTCTATCCTGTGTCCTAGGCCACTTTTTGCCCTTCTGGTCCTTTGATCAGCGTAAACGTGCTGCACGCAGCGCAGGGTTTTCAAGCCAGAACCGGATTCGGTGTACATGCCGCGCAGACCTCGCGATCCCGTAGCCCTTGGACTCTTCAACCCACACTGCTCCAGCGGGCGGCGGGCGAGGGTGTGCAGGTGGCGCAGGTCGACCGGAGCGGGTGTGGTGGGGCGTCGTGTAGGCGGTGCGGTGCCGTGCCGTCTTCTTGCGGTGGCACGGTAGCAGCGTTGGTGGTGGTGTGTCTGGGAAACGGGGAACTGTGGCCGTTTCCGGTAACCGGGGTGGTGCGCGGGCGCGGGGCGGGTAAGGGTGTTGGAAGGTGTTCCCGTTGCAGGGGTCGCGGGTGCGTGTACACCGAATCTGGTTCGGGTCCGAAAGCCTCGTGTTGCGTGCAGGGTGTTTTTGCTGGCCAGGGGATCGACAAGGCAAAAAGTGGCCTGCGTCACGGGTCGGAAAGGGCTGGGAAGGGTGATCGCGCGCAGAGAGCTTGCGTCGCCGCAGGTCGCGACCCCTGAAAAAGGGGAAGGGTTCCACAGGCCTATAAAGCCCGTAGGGCATGGAAACTCGGGGCGCTACGACTTGGCCTTGGTGAGGCCGACGAGTTCCCCAGGCCTATAAAGCCCGTAGGGCATGGAAACCATGGAAGATGGCCACGTAGAGGACCAGCATCAGCCCGGTTCTACAGGCCTATAAAGCCCGTAGGGCATGGAAACTGCGATCCCGCAGTGACTCGTCATGAAAGTGACGGTTCCGCAGGCCTATAAAGCCTGTAGGGCATGGAAACAAGAGCACTCCGATGAAGAGTGCGTCCAGCGCGAGTTCCGCAGGCCTATAAAGCCCGTAGGGCATGGAAACACGTAACGAGGCCGCCAGTCAGAGGCCTCACGCCGGTTCCACAGGCCTATAAAGCCCGTGGGGCGTGGAAACATGAGCTCGGCAGCCGAGCCCTATCTCTGGCCCGGGATCAGTGGCGGGCGTGGTGCCAGGGCTGGGGGAGAGCGCCGCCGCGGCTGAGGTGGCGGTGCAGGGTCTCGAAGGCCCGGTCGGCTTGGCGGAGCAGGGCGGCTGCGTCGGCGGTGGGGTCGTTGGCCTCGCGCAGTAGTGAGGAGAGGCGGTCGAAGAGTTCGTCGGCCTTCTCCCGCTGAGGGCGGGTGGTGGGTCGGCCGCACCGGGTGGCCGGGGTGTTGGGCTGGGTGGGCATCGTGGTCGTCCTTTCGGGTGTGCGGATGCGGCGGGGCAGCGGGGGCGGTTCCGGCGGGCGGGGCCGGGGGACCTGTGGGGTGCGGGGTCGGGTGAGGCGGATGAACTCGGCCCAGGTGAGGGGTTCGTCGCTGCTCACAGCCGCCCCAGGAGTTCGGAGACGAGCTGGCGGGAGAGGTGGTCCTCGGCTCCCTGGCGGGTGAGCGTGACGGTGGTGCCGGGTTGGCCGGGCATTTGTCGCCGCCACTGCCGGTCCACCAGGCGGACGGTGATATGCCGCCCCTCGTGCTCCGCCCGCACCGAATCGGGCAGGTCGCCGTCCATCGCCGCCACCCCTCGGCGGCGCAGCGCCGAGCGCAGCGCCAACACCGCCGTTTCGCTCTCGTGCCCTCGTGAAGCCGGGGTCTGCCGTGCCACAGGTTCCATGGCACCAAGGTGACTTGCGCTCCCCCGGTACCGCCATCAACTGATGATTTCCAGGAAAACCCTGATGCTGCATGGAACCCGGGCGTAATCTGATCCGTATGACGGAACCCCCATTCCCTGAATCGTTCGCCCGGTTCCTGGAACTGCGCGGACTCTCCCAGAAACAGCTTGCCGCTCGTGTGGCCTCGTCCGTTGCCTCGGTTTCTCGCTGGAGAAACGGTCATTCGCTACCAAAACTCCCCATGGCGGAAACGCTTGACACCGTCCTGGACGCCGACGGAAAGCTGTTGGCCTCGTGGCGCGTGGCGGCGAGCGGCGTAACCGTTCCGGAATGGGCGAGGACGCTGTCCGGGATCGAGGAGGCGGCGCGCACCCTCCACATCGTGTCCCCCGTGCTCGTGCCCGGATACCTCCAGTGCGCCGCGTACGCCACCCAGGTCTTCCGGTCGGGATGGCCGCTGGCGTCGGATGAGGAGGTCGCGCGGCTCACCAAGCTGCGGACGGAGCGCTTGGGAAAGCTTCCCCGCCTCCGGGTCACGGCCGTGTTCCCCGTGACCGCTCTGACCAGCTTCGATGAAGAAGTGCGGAAGGAGCAGGCCGAACACCTGCTGAACCTGATCGACGGCGGGCGGGTGGCGGTCCACCTGATACCGGCGGGGTCGATCCTGCTGGAACCCGCTTCCACGCTCTTGGCGTTCCGCTTGCACTCCGGGGAACTGGCTATCAGCAGTGATCACGCAGACGGTAACGTCATCCACGGAGACGCTTCACACGGGCGGCTGCAAGCACTTGTCACGGAGGCGTTGGCGATGACCCTCCCCGCCCGGCACTCACTCGCAGAACTGAAGGACCTCGCATGAACGACTGGCACAAGAGCAGCTACAGCTCTACAGGGGCGAACTGCGTGGAGGCCCGGGAACACGCTGCCGGTGCGGACGTCCGCGACACCCAGAACCGGGACGCCGGGCACCTCACCTTCACCTCCCCGGAGTGGATCGCGGCCCTGGCGACCGCGAAGTAACCACAGCCGCGCAAGGCCCTGGGACGTTCCGTCCCGGGGCCTTCGCCATGAGTGGAGTGCGGAACCGCTCGGGGGTTGAAAAGCCGCTGATTGCATCAAATCCACCAAATTGAACTTATGGTTCTTTTCCCCGGAAAAGCCACTCGACTTCTCCATTGTCATCGCTCTGACCTGGTGGAACATGAGGGTGTGGATCTTCTTCGGTAATCCGTCCGAAAAAGGTGCGCGCAGCCCTCGGCTTGCCCTATTGTGGCCTCGACAACTGAAAAACTCGTGACCCCGCGACGCTTGTCCAGCGCCCGGGGTCGTGGCCAGCATCCACCCTCTTAACCAAGGAATGCCAGCGTGAACCACTTTAGTGGCACGCTCCTCGGGGCTGCTTTCGCCCTGCTGCGAGCGCTGTTCTCCTCTCCCCGCGGCCGCCACGCCCGCCGCCACCGCTCCACCCGGGTCCGCCGCTACGCGAACCCCGGCCCCGCTCTCCGGCCCCTGCCTCCCGCGGCCCCGCGCCTGGCCGAGCCGCGCGAGACCTTCCCCGCCGCCGACATCGCCCTGGTCAGGCCGTACTACACCGCCCACGAACAGGCCCGCATCCAGGCCGACGCCACCGCGCGCCTCCAGCAGTGGACCGCCCCGTGCATTCCCGCACCCCGAGCCGGGGAAGGTGACCTGCTCGCCCCCACCCCGCCGCCCATGACGTTCGACGACCTCGCCGACGCCGTCCGCCGCTGGCAGGCCCAGCAGCAGGACCACAAGAGCCCGGCGGGGGTGGGCGCATGACCCCCACGCGCCTCTGGGCCCACCACCTCTACCCCGGCGACCTGGCCCAGCTCTCCAGGGTCCGCCGGGACCTGCGCGCCGACCTGGCCGAATTCGACGAGGACCTCGCCGACACGCTCATCCTCTGCGGCAGCGAGCTCTTTGCGAATTGTGTCAAGTATTCGGCTTCGGGACACGCCGGCGGCGGTGTGGTCCGGACCCTCTGGTCGGCGAACGATCGTTCGCTGACCCTGGGGTTCACCGACGACGGCCTGGGCGGGAGTGTCCCGGAGATTCCCCGCGCACGCAGCTCGGACGAGTGGGACACGGCCGAAGGCCAGCGCGGCCTGCTCATGGTCGAGAAGTTGTCCACAGCCTGGGGATACTCGCCCGTCTGCCCCTTCGGAGACCTGGGCAACCACACCTGGGCCAGTTTCGCGCTCTAGACAGCGGAGCTCCCCGGCGCCGCGCCGGGGAGCCCGCATGCCCGTGGCCACAGCCGGGGGGCGGGTGTGTGATGTTTTAACGCTGTGGTGCGCGGAGTGGTCTGTTCGCGGGTCGTAGGCCCGGCCGCTGTGCGTGGAACGGTTCCTCCCGCTCCAGGGGGTTGAGGTGCCCGACCGGGGCCCTCAGCCCCAGCCCGGCCACTTGCCCGGGGCCTTTGCCATAGGGGGTTGCCCACCCGCCTGGGGCCCTTGGCCACAGCCCGGTCACTTCCCTGGCCGCCCCCGCCGCAGGGGGTGACGGCCGCATGAGGCCTCTGGACCCGGCCCCGGGGGGTTTCCAGTTGCCTGGGGCCCTGGCCACAGCCGGAGGGCGTTGTGCCTCCCCCCGCCGCAGGGGGTGACGGCCGCGGGAGGCCTCTGGGCCCGGCCGAAGGGGGTGTCGGTAGGGCGGGACTCCACCTCAGACCCAGGGGGTGAGACAGCAAGAGCAGGTTTCCAAAACATTGGCCATCTGCGGAGGGCGGTGTGCGGGAGACCGGTCTCGGAGCCGTTGGTCTCCTCCGGGCACCGCTTGGGAACGTACAGACCCGGGCCGGGCGCGGAGCCGTCCCCACGTAGAAGGTTCGGCAGACCAGCGGGTGTACGCGTTGGATGCACGTCCCGGGTGGTGGGGGTGCTCTAGGGGACGGGTCGGGGCCCGGCGGCACGCTCAGCCACACAGGTCCAGGGAAAGAACGCTCCGACTGTGAACCCGCGGTTGCTCAGACCTCGCTTGAAAGGCCCCATCGCCTGGCGTAGTAACCCCCGCCCCGATCGCCCTCCCCAACCACAGGGGGTGACGGCGGCACAAGGCCTCCGGCCCCGGCCGCAGGGGGTGTCGGGAGGAAGAACCACGACCTCCGCCGCAGGGGGTGAGGGCCGCGCCGGCGCTCCCCGCCCGACCCCAGGAGGCGAACCCCCGCCCGTACTGCCGGCGGCGCAGGCCACGGTTCACCCTCCGCTCCGGGGCTGATGCCGCGGGTGACCGCGGCCGTCACCCCCTGTGGCGAGGTCGCGGTTCCTCCTCCGGGCTGTGGCCGGGGCCGCGGGTATCCGCGGCCGTCACCCTCTGTGGCGGAGGTCGTGGTTCTTCCTCCCGACACCCCCTCGGGCCGGGGAAGGCAGTGGAGGCGGAGGTTACTACGCCAGGCGATCGGGCTTTCAAGCGAGGTTCACAAAACCGCGGGTTTCCAGACAGATCCATTCTATCCGTGGACCTGTGTGGTTGAGGGGGTCGCTGTGCCCCGACCCGTCCCCGGAGAAAACCCCCACCACCCGGGACGCCCATGCAACGCGTACGCCTTTTTGGTCTGCCGAGTGTTGTACGTGGGGACGGCTCCGCGCCCAGCCCGGGTCTGTACGTTCCCAAGGGGTGACCGGAGGAGACCAACGGTTCCATTGGGCGCTCTCCCGAACACCGCCCTCCGCAGATGGCGGGCCGCCTGGAAACCTGCTCTTGCTGTCTCACCCCCCGGGGCCGGGGTTCAGTTCCGCTCTACCGACACCCCCTGGGGCCGGGGCCAGAGGCCTCCTGCGGCCATCACCCCCTGCGGCGGAGGGAAGCGCGACGCCCTCCGGCTGTGGCGAGGGCCCCAGACCGGGGGCACCCCCTGCGGCCGGGGCCGGAGGCCTCCTACCGTCCTCACCCCCTGCGGCGGGGGAGGTGGTCCTCCCTCCGGCTGTGGCGAGGGCCCCAGGAGGGAAATGGGCTGTGGCCAAGGCCCCGGGAAAGTGGACAACCCCCCGCAGCCGGGACCGGAGGCCTCCTACCGTCCTCACCCCCTGCGGCGGGGGAGGCACAACGCCCTCCGGCTGCGGCGAGGGCCCCAGGCCGGGGGCACCCCCTGGAGCCGAGGCCGGAGGTTTCGTGCGGCCGTCACCCCCTGCGGCGACAGGTGTTCTGCCACACCTGGCCGAGAGTGGCCACGCCCGCCGCCGTGCCTACCCGCCACGCCCGCCGCCCTGCCTAGCTGCCCTGCCTAGTCGAAGACCTCCACCGGGCACCGGGCCGCGCCGCTGCGGGCTATGCGGGCATCACTGGTGACCAGCGCGGCCCCCAGGGTTTCGGCCAGCGCCACGTAGGTGGCGTCGTAGGCGGACAGGTTCGCCCTGAGCGTCTTGACGCGGGGCCACAGGGGAAGCGCGTCATAGCGATCGATCGGCAGACGGTCATAGGAGGCCATCGCCGCATCTGCCTGGTCCGACGTGATCTTTCCACCTCGGGCCATGCCGAGGAGCGCCGACATGACCTCGGTATCGAGAAGATGCGGAGCACAGAGGGCGTCGGCTTTGGATACTCGCGCGGCCACGGCCGAGCCGACCGGTCCGACCGCCGTCAACATCTCGATGAGCGCCGAGTTGTCGATGACGATCAACGCCCGGCTCGCCCTTCATCGATGGCGGACAGGACATCGGAGACGGTGACGTCGGACTGGGCGGTGCGGCGGGCCGCCTCCACGGCGTCGGCCAAGGTGGGTTTGGAGACCTCGCGGGCGATGATGGTGCGAACGTAAGCCTGGAGGGACTGTCCGGCCTTGGCGGCGCGAACCTTCAACTCCTTGACGTCTTCGTCTGGCAGGTCCCGGATGGTGAGTGCAGTCATGAAAGCATTCTGCCATCAGTGAAGGCATTATGCATTCAAAATCTCCGGTCGCGGATGCCCGCACGGTAGTCGGCCAGGGGCACCGGGCGGCCCCGGCCGTGGTAGCGGGCCCTGAAGACGTATTCACCGATCGGGGTCGGCGCGACCACCTCCCGCACCTCGGCGGCCGCCACCGCCGTGTCGAGGGGCCAGATGGTCGGGTACGCGACGAGCGCGCAGGGGATGACCCGCCTGCCCGCCCCGACCCGCCCGCCCCACACGACCTCACCGTTCTCCCGGTACACCCGGGCTCCGGGCAGTTCCCACCGTCGGGGGGACGCGCCGTCCTCCGATTCCCGGTTCCCGGTTCCCGGTCCACGATCACCCTCACAGCCGCCTCCTCCGGATCTTCCGGATACGCCGCGGGGCCGGGCCTCCGCCCGGCCCCACAGCCCTGTTCGGTCATTCTCCGGGTCAGTCCCGGTCCAGGGCACTCCCGATCTCGCCCACCCGGTCCGCCAGCAACCCGATAGCCCCGATCGCCCGGGTCATCGGGTCGTCCTCCGCCCCGCCCAGGGCCCGGCTCCTCCGGAACGCCGCCTTGACCTGCGCCCAGCGGTCCTTCTGCTCCGGCGTCATGATCCCCCGCAGCTCCGCCAGCTTCAGCAGGTTGGCCTCCGCCCCCGAGGTCAGCGTCTGCGCCTCCCCCAGGTAGTGGTCGTCGATGACGGCCTCCACCTCGGCGTCGTTCATGACCGGCACGATCTTCTCCGCGAGCCGGTTCATGTTCCGGTACGACCCCTGGAGCCGGAACGGCGGCTCGGTCCGCGCGTCCTCCGACTGCGCCGCCGAGGCGATGTAGGCCTGGTTGTTGGCCAGCACCACCTCCTGCACCCGCAGCAGCTTGCGCAGCACCGACACGATCCGCTCGACCTCGACCGCCGAGTACGGGTGGCTCATCTGGTCGACGGTCACCGACTCATCGCCCCGCGCCATCCGCACGAACCGGTAGATGTCCTCCCGGTCCCGGGTGGACAGCGGCGCCAGCGTCGGGTTGGAGGTGAGCGCGTTCTCGATGTAGCTCAGCGAGAACAGCTCCTCCTTGCCCGACAGCACGTCGCCCAGGTTGTACACGTCGGCGCGGTTGGCGAGCATGTCCGGGATGCGGAACCGCTTGCCCTGCTCGGTGTACGGGTTGCCGGCCATGCACACCGCGAACCGCTTCCCGCGCAGGTCATAAGTACGGGTCCGCCCGTTCCACACACCTTCCATCTTGCGCTGCCCGTCGCAGAGCGAGATGAACTTCTGCAACAGCTCCGGGTCGGTGTGCTGGATGTCGTCCAGGTACAGCATCGTGTTGGTGCCCATCTCCAGGGCGAAGGAGATCTTCTCGACCTCCTGCCGGGAGGTGGCGTCGGGCGCCTCCGCCGGGTCCAGTGAGGTGACCCCGTGACCCAGCGCAGGCCCGTTGACCTTGACGAACACCAATCCCAGCCGACTCGCCACGTACTCCATGAGCGTGGTCTTGCCGTACCCCGGCGGGGAGATGAGCAGCAGCAGGCCGCTCTGGTCGGTGCGCTTGTCGTCGCCCGCCGCGCCCAGCTGCTTGGCGAGGTTGTCGCCGATCAGCGGCAGGTACGCCTCGTCGAGCAGCTTGTTGCGGACGAACCCGCTCATCACCTTGGGCTTGTACTCGTCCAGCCGCAGCCGGTCCCGCTCGGCGGCGACCAGAGCGTTGCGCCGCTTCTGGAAGTCCCGGTAGGCGGGCACCTCCTCCAGCCGGAACCGGCGGGTGCGCGGCAGGATCTCGTCCAGCCGCACCTCCAACGCCCGGTCCTTGATCCGCGGGTGCGAGCCGAGCAGCCCGGTGACGGTCTCGTGTACCGCCGCGGAGGATTCGTACCGGTCCACCTTGGCGAGCGCGATCGCGGCGGCCTCGGGCAGGTCGCCCAGGTCGCCGGGGTCGACGTCGTCGCGGGTGGCCGCGTACGCCTCCAGCCACGCGCCGATGAGCTGGTGCCGGGCGGCCAGGTCGTCGCCGAGCGTGCGCAGGTCGTCCTCGAACGCCTTGCGGGTGGTCTCCCGGGTGCTGCCCAGCGCCCGCGAGAACCGGTCCAGCAGCGTGCGCGCGCCCGCCCCGGACACGAAGCCGCGTTCGGCGGGCCCGTCGGCGGCCAGCTCCTCGAACAGGTACTCGCCGACCAGCTCCAGGTCCGCGTCCTGGTACAGCCCGGTGTCGGTGAGGAACGCGTCCACCGCCCCGGCCAGCTCGGTCCGCAGCGCGTCGATCGCCGACGACCTCCGGGCCCCGAACACCGCCCGTGCGCGGGCCAGCGACGCCGCCCGGGTCGCCCAGGCGGTCCGCCGCCCCTCCTCGGTGCCGAACGCCCAGAACAGCTGGGCGACCGCACGCGTGCGCCCCGGGTAGCGCAGCAGCCCGGCCCCGGTGTGCAGCCGCAGCAGCGACGACAGGATCTTGGCGGCGTCGTGGTCGTGCACGCCCCGCTCGTACCCCTCGTCGTACCGGGACTCGGCGGCCTCGCGCACCAGCGCGAGCAGCGAGGACCCGCTCTGCGAGGCCCCGCTCTGCGAGGATCCGCTCAGCGAGGACCCGTTCTCGCCGTGCAGCTCGGCCTCGTGCAGCCGGGCCAGCCCGTCCCCGCTCTCCTCGGCCGCGGCCAGCATCGACGTGGCCAGGTACTCGGCCCGGTACACGTCCGGGCTCTCCGACACCAGCAGCCGGTCCCACAGGTGCCGCGTCCGCGCGAACTCCGGGTCGGCGACCCGCTCCCGGAAGTCGGTGCCGGTGATCGCCACCGCCATCTCCCCCTGGAAGGGGGTGAGGGTGAGGTCGATCGGCTGGGAGTTGATCGCGAACCGGTGCTTGCCCAGCCGGATGGTCTCGCCGTCGTACAGGTCGGTGCGGTCCTGGAGCGCCCGCCCCGCCTCCTGGCGGGCGGCGAGGATGCGCCCCTGGAGCTCCTCGGCGCGCACGGTGTCGCCGAGCTCGCGCATCTCCTCGGCGGTGCGGCGCAGCCGCGCCACCATCGCGTCGGACGCGAAGTAGGTGTTGACGTCCTCCAGGGTGGACAGCCCCGCCACCCGGCGGTGCACGCCCTCCAGGACGCGGTCGGCGGAGGCCGCCAGCCGGTCGGCCCGGCGGGCCCGCTCGTCCACCAGCGCCTGCTTGCGGGTGGAGAACGCCTCGTACACGTCCTCGCGCTTGTCCGACAGCTCCCCGAGGAAGTCCTCGAACTCGGCGAACCGCGACTCCAGGTTCTCCAGCTGGAGCATGATCCGCCCCAGCTGCTCGTCGCAGCGCTCGGGGGTGTCGGCCGCGGCCAGCGCCCCCGTGATGGCCTGCCCGAGCAGCGCGAACTCGGCCGCGAACTCGGCCCGGCCCTCCAGGGCCAGCAGTTCCCTGCGCCGGGCCTCCAGCGTGGCGCGGGCCCGGTTGATCCCGGCCAGCACCTCGCTGATCCGCTCCAGGATGCGGGTGCGCACCTGGGCGTCGCCGATCTCCAGCGACCCGATGACCTCGGTGACCGTCTGGAGCCCCTCGGTCTGTGCGGCGATGCGCTCGCCCACGGCGGTGGCGGCGCTCACCGCCTCGATGGTCTCGGCCTCCTCGACCAGCCGCTCCACCTCGGAGTGGTAGCCGTCGAAGGCGTCCTCCTGCTCCAGGAACGCCACGGTGCGGCGGCCCACGGAGCCGATCTCCTCCTCCAGGGACCGGTCGAGCCCGGCGAGCCGGTCGGCGTCCACGTAGCGCATCTCGGCCAGCGTGGCCGCCTGCCCCTGGGCGCGGCGCAGCTCGGTGAGCCGGGTGATCCAGCCCTCCGCGGACCGGGGGGTCTCCCCCCGGGAGGTGCGGATGAGCGCGGCCGCCCTCTCCTGCGCCGCAGCCAGCGCCTCGGCGGCCTGGGCGGTGAGGGACTGGACGGTCTCGAACTCCTCCAGCACCCGCTCGGCGGTGGCGCGCACCTGGGAGAGGGGCCCGGCCAGGTCGCCCAGCTCCTCCTCGCCCAGCCAGTGGAACCGGTCCGACACCCGGCGGCAGGCGGCGATGAGCGCCTCGAACACCTCGGTGGAGGGCCGCATGTCCTGCGCCATCCGCGCCACGGACAGGCAGTCCGACACGCCCCGCACCAGCTCGGCGTTGCCGACCCGCTCCAGCGGGCCGCTGCCCACCGGCTGGGCGGCCGCGTACTCGTCGGACACGAACGGGGTCTGCCACACCTGCATAGGGTGGACCCGGGTGGGCTCGCCCGACGTCTCCCGGAACACCGTCATGGTGCCGTCGTCGAACAGCGAGTACCCGTGGCAGACGATCGGGTTCGCGACCTCCTTGCGGATGGTGTTGTACGACAGCAGCAGGCTGCGGCCGTCCGCCCGCGAGTGGAAGACGTACAGCACGTCCTCGCCGTTGGGCGAGCGCACCACCCGCTCGAACTCCAGGTCGGTGACGTCGGTGTCGAACGTCCGCGCCACCCCGGTGGCCAGGTAGTAGCCGCCGGGGAAGATCAGGCCCTGGTCGTCGGGCAGCCGCTGGCAGGACTGCCCGATCCCGTCGAGGCGCAGGACGTCCTTGGTGTGCCGGTTGAAGACCAGGTGCCGCCACTCGGTCTCGTTGTAGGGCCGGACCCGCAGCAGGATGAGCGGGCCCACCTCGGCGTAGAACACCGACGCGTCGGCCAGGCTCTGCAACGCCTCGTCGACGGGCTCGCTGTAGATGCCCTCGCCGACCTCGGTGTTGTTCTCGATTTTGATGGTGAGGTCGCCGCCGACCGTCTCCACGAACAGTTCGTCGAGGATCGAAATGTGCGGGTGGCGGCCGAGCACGTGGTCCTCGCGGGTGGTCTCCACCCACGTGAACTCGTGCGAGGGCGGGAACACGTGGTCGCGTTCGCCGCGCTCGTCGAGGTAGGCGATCTCGCCGGTGGGCGCCACCGTCCACCGCAGCACCCGCACGTCCTCCGTCTGCGGGCCGATCTGGAACACGGCGAGCAACCGGTCCTCGACCTTGCGCAGCTGGAGGAGGCGGGCGTCGCGGTAGTAGCGGTACAGCTGACCGAAGTCCTGCCGGAACCGCGCGTCCTCCAGCAGACCCGGCAGGGTCCCCTCCGGCGCGTCGGTGAAGGAGAACCCGTCACCGTCGTGCTCGTAGCGGTGCAGCGAGAACACGTCGGGGACGTGCGTCTCCCGCTGCATGCCGATGAAGACGTTGTAGCCGAACAGGATGGTGTCGCCACCGGCCCCACCGGCCCCACCGGCGCCGACGGAGCCGCCCACGCTGACGATGTCCCGCGGCGTGCAGTTGTGCTCGGTGCGGATCCGCTCGGTGCCGAGCAGGGTCAGCTCGGTCCCGCCGAACACCTCCAGCCGGCGGGCGTTCAATTCCTCTGTACGGCGGGCCAGCTCACCGGTCTGCTCGCGGAGCCGGGCGCGGAGCACCTCGTAGGTGCCCGCGTCCAGCGCCTGCTCGTCGACGGTGTCCGACCCGGGTCCTGCGGTCTCCTGGACCTCGGTCACGGACGGCTACCTCACTGCTTCACGGCGTTGGCGGAGTTCGCGGCGGGGGCGAGCGCGGTCACCGGCAGCTGGTCCAGGCCCATGGAGCGGGCCGTGGTCAGCAGGCCGTTGAGCTTGCCGCTGTCACCCCGGTCGGCGTTGATGAGCTTGAGCAGCAGGGCGGACACGGTGAGGTTCTTGACGTCCTCGGTGTCCAGCGACGCCACGACCTTCTTGATGTCGCGGACGAAGTCACCCTCGCCGTTCAGCCAGCTGCCGCCCAGCGCCTGCATCGTCTCGGAGTTGCCGATGAAGCCGTCCACGGCCTTGCCCAGGCCGATGGAGTTGACCATGCGGTCGAAGAACACGCCGTCGCCGCCGACGATGTTGATGTCGGCGTTCTCCAGGCCGGTGGCCAGCACGGTGGCCTGGGCCTCCGCGACCTGGCGGTGGACGTCGATCCCGGCCAGGCGGACCTCCTTCTCGGCCTCCAGTCGCAGGCGGTACTCCTCGTGCTCGCGGCTGACCTGGTCCAGGGCGGCCATGGCCCCGGCCTTGTCGGTGAGGCCCGCGGCCTCGGCGCGCAGCTTGGCCTCGATGCCCTCGGCCTCGGCGAGCATCTTCGCCTGCACGGCCCGGGCGTCGGCCTCGGCCTTGAGGCGGGACACCTCGGCCTCGGCGGAGCCGACCTTCTCGATGGCCGCGGCGTCCTGCTCGCGGACCTGGACCTCGGCCAGGCCCTGGGCGGCGGCCTCGGCCTGGATGCCCTCGGCGAGGCGGATCTTGGCGCGGGTGTCGAGCTCGGCGGCCTGCTGGCGGGCCTCGGCCAGGGTCAGTTCCTCGGCGGCCCTGTGCTTGGCCGCGGCCTCGGCGGCCTCGGCGGCCTTGATGTCCTTGACCAGGCGCTCCTGGGCCTCGGCCTCGGCGTGGATGATGATGGCCTGGCGCTGGCGCTCGGCCTCCTCGACCGCGCGCAGGCGCTTGATCGCCTCTTCCTGCTCGGCGACGGTGCGGTCCACGGCGACCCGCTCGCGGATGACGTCGGCGACCTCGCGCTTCTCGGCCTCGACCTCCTTGTCCTTGGAGATCCGGCTCAGCTCGGTCTCGCGCTCGCGGCCGATGACCTCCAGCAGGCGGTCCTTCTCGATGCGCTCGGTCTCGATGGCGATGACCCGCTCGCGGTTCTTCTCGGCGACCGCGATCTCACGCTGCTGGTTCTGGTGCTGGACGCCCAGTGCCTCGGAGGTCCGGATGTTGGCGGTCTCGGACTTGAGGCGCTCCTCGGCCTGGACGCGCGCGGTCTCGGCCTCCTCGCGGGCCTTGATGATCTCGATCTCGCGCTTGGCCTTGGCCGCCGCCTCCTCGCGCCGCTTCTCCAGCTCGGCGAGGGTCTCGGAGGTCTCGGTGTTCTGGCGGTCGATCTCCTTCTTGCGGTCGTTCTCGAAGGCGTTGGTGCGCTTGTGCTCGGTGGCGGTGCGCTCGGTGATCTTCGAGATGCCCTGCGCGTCGAGGATGTTGTTGGCGTCGTGCTGGTGCAGCGGGGTCTGCTCCAGGTAGTCGATGGCGACGTCCTCCAGGACGTAGCCGTTCAGGTCCGAGCCGATGACCTCGACGATCTGCTGGCGGAACTCCTCGCGGTGGGTGAAGAGCTCCTCGAAGTCGAAGCGCTTGCCGACGGTCTTGAGGGCCTCGGCGAACTTCGCGTTGAACAGTTCCTGGAGGGTCTCGGGGTTGCTGGCGCGCTCGGTGCCGATGGCCTTGGCGACCCGCTTGACGTCCTCCGCGGTCTCGTTGACCCGGATGAAGAACTTGACGCTGATGTCGGCGCGGATGTTGTCCTTGCAGGTCAGGCCGTCACGGCCGCGCCGGTCCAGGTCCAGGGTCTTGACCGAGATGTCCATGCGCTCGCCCTTGTGCAGGACCGGCAGGATCACGGCACCGGTGAAGGTGACGTGGACGTCGCGCGTCTTGGAGATGATCAGCGCCTCGCCCTGCTTGACCTTCTTGAACATCTTCAGGATGGAGATGACCAGCAGGAGCAGGACGACGAGGGCTACGGCCAGGGAGATGCCGACGGTGAGGAACGCCGCGTCGGCGGCCTCTCCGGTGGATGGGGCGCTCAGCAACACGTATGGGGGCCTTTCTGCGAATGACCGTGCGGGGTCGATGGCCGTGCGGGAGCGCGACGGCGGGGGAGGGCGGTGCCCGCGGTGCTCCCGTGGGGAAGGGCTCAGGCAGTGGGACGCCGAGGGCCGGGAAACGGTTCCGGGTACCCGCGGGAATCACGGACGGAGGGCGTCCCGCGACCGTTGGTGAAGGGTCTCACCACTGTATCTTTCGGCTGGTGGGAGGGCCGATGCGGGTCCCGGCGGGGAATACTGGCCGGAGTGGGCCACCGCGCCCGCGCGAGTGGACCGGGCCGCCGCGCCCGACCGACCCTGGGGAGGACGATGCCGCGCCGCCCGCCGTACTTCACGCCCACCGGGCCGCCCCGGTGGTGGTACACGGTGGCCCTCGGCCTGTGGATCGCGTGCTTCGGGCTGCTGGCCGTGACCGGGTTCTCCGACCACGGGGACGGCTTCCGCTCCGACCACCTGGTGCGCGCCTCCGCCGAGGAGCCGCACACGGTCGAGGTGACCCTGGACGAGCCCGGCACCCGGATCCTGTACCTGGAGTTCCCGAACACGGAGGAGCAGCACCCCTGGCACCTGGTGCCCTCCGGGCAGCGCCCGATCGCGATCTGGCTGGACCCGGAGCCGGACGGCGACCCGGTCCGCTACCCGGCCGGGCTGGAGGACTACACCACCCAGGTCGACGGCACGGCCGTGTGGGGTTTCGGGACGGCGGAGATCGACCTCGCCGCCGGTGACCACGTCATCCACGTCGAGTCGCAGCTGCCGCTGGACGACGCCCGGCTGGTGGTGGCCGAGCCGGTGCGCGGCGCCGGTTCCGCGCCCGGCCTGGCCATCGTCGCCACGGCCCTGCTCGCCGGGGCCGTCGCGCTCGTCACCGCACTGCTGCGGCGCAGTGCCGCCCGCAGGATCCACGGCACGGCACAGGGGGCCTGATGGTCGACCACGGCACTCCCGGGGCCAAGCGCCTGCGGATCATGGAGGAGATCGAGCAGGCCGAGGGGCAGGCCAAGCGGGACGATGAGAACGGCTGCCTGCTCCTGGCCCTGGCCATCGGCGTGCCGATCTACCTCGCGGTCTCGTTCGTGTTCTCCATGGCGACCGCCGGGGTCGGCTCGCTGGCCGGGTTCGTGTCCTGGCTGGCGGCGGAGAGCCTGCTCTCACCGCTCTTCCCGGCCCCGGGTGACGGCCCGGTGCGGTTCACCCTGTCCATCGGCACGGCGCTGCTGCTCCTGGCCGGGCCGCCGCTGTACCTGTCCCGCCTGCTGCGCGGCACCCGCCTGGCGGTGCTGCGCTGGGTGACCACACCCCTGGGCCTGCTCATGGTGCCGATCACCGTGTGGGCCTGCGCGTCCCAGCTCATCGCACCGATCGTGAGGCTGCCGTCGTGAACCCGCCGCTCCCGCCGCAGGCCCAGGCCGGTCCGCCGCCCTCGCCGTCCCCGCTGTCCTTCCTGCGCGCACTGGCCTCCGGCGGCGGCCTGTGGTTCCCGCTCGCGCTGGGCGGGGCCGCCCTGGTCGTCCTGGCCGGGCTGCTGCTGCCCTGGGTGGGCGGACCCGACGCCGACCAGGTCGTCCGGGGCAGCCGGATCACCGCCGACGGCGTGACCGAACTCGGCTCCCGGGCCGGCCGGGGCGGTGACGGCCTGCTGCTGGCCTTCGCGGCCCTGCTCGCCGCACTCCTGGCGCTGCTGTGCCGGTTCCGCCCGCCGCGCCCGGCGCACCGGGTGTTCCTGATCCTGCTCGGTGCGCTCGTCCTGGCCTGGTCGGCGGTCGACATCGCCGAGGTCGGCCGGTTCGCCGACGCCGCGGGCGGGGAGCTGCGGCTGCGCCCCTCCGTCGGCGGGTTCGTCTCCTGCCTGGGCGCCCTGGCGGTCGTCGCCGCCGGGGTCCTGCTCCCCGTGGACCACGAGGCCGCCCGGTGGCGCCGCCTGCTCCGGGCCGCCGGGGCCTCGGACCGCGGACGGCACCGCGACGCGCTGGAGGAGTCCCAGGACCTGCTCGCCCACCCGGCTCCGGCCGCGGTGGACCCCGACGGCACGATCCGGCTGCGCGAGAGCCAGGTGTACACGCTGGTGGCCGCCGCGGCGGGCGACGGCGCCCGCGCGGACCAGGCGGTGCGCGCCCACCTGGAACTCGTGGAGGCGCTGCGCGGCTCCAAACCGGAGGACGTGCACTACTACCGGGTCGAGGCGGCCCGCGCCATCTCCTTCTACAACGCGGCGGGGGCCCTCGCCTTCCTGGACGGGCTGCGCCGCGAGGCGCACGCCCGCTGGGGTCCCGGCCACGAGCGCTCCCAGGCCGCCGACGGCCTGCACGCGGAGATCTTCACCGCGTACTACGGCCGTCCCCCGTACTGAGGCCCGCGTCCCGGGTCGGGGGGCGGCGGGTCAGTTCTGGCCGGGGTCCAGGGCCGCGTCGAAACGGGTGACCAGGAAGACGTCCTGCTCGTCGCTGTGGTCGAAGATCAGGGCGGTGCTCCCCAGCGGCAGCACCTCGCCGCCGATGGTGCGCACCGGGATGGTGATGGCGGCCCCGCCCGCGGTGGTGATCTCCGCGTGGCCGAAGCCCTCGTCGGCCGCGCCGATCCGGATCACGCAGGTGCGGCCGACCAGTTCGTTCCTGGACGAGCCCTTGGGCTTGGGCAGGAACCGCTGCACGGCCATGACCGTGCCGCTGGTGAACGCCCACGCCGCCACGACGGCGATGACGAGGACGACCGCGCCCAGCGCCCAGAGCAGGGCGCCGTCGGGGTTGAGGAGACTGGTCACGATCCCGCCCATCATGCTCACGAACCAGGCGGAGAGCACCAGCAGGGTGATCTCCACGGTCACCGGCGCCCTGCCCAGCCCCACCCGCCCCAGGACGGCGCCCGCGCCCACCGGATCGCCGTCGGCGTCCACGGAGTCGAGCATCTCGGTGTCGGCCAGGCCGACGGCGACCACGATCCAGTAGACGACGATCACGAGGAGCATGGGGGTGAGCAGTACGGTCGGGAAGCCGAAGGCCGTGCTGAGGAACAGCCCCACGCGGGTCACACTCCTTGGTGTCCGTCCGGGTCCCCGGCGGCTCTCGGGGGAGGGTGGCCGTCAGGACGGGGACCGTGCCCGGAACTTTACCCAACGTCCCAGTTGAACGCGGTCCAGGGGGGCGGGGAGCGTGGCCGGAACCGGCCAGTGGGGGAGCGCGTTCCACGGTGGTGCGCGTGTGCTCCGGTTTACCGTGAAAATTGCGGGCGGATGAACATTGAGGTCGGCCGGGCCGGTTTTTCGGCCCGGCGGCGGGGAACGGGAATTCGTCGGATGAATTTTTCTCCGCCCACCTCACTATGCGTGTCCGGTTGATATGGATTCGTATTCGCGCTTTTCTTCGGATGTGCACGGAGTGTGGCGGCCCGAAAGCGCCTCCCCTAGGATCGGCCTGATGTCAGAACCCGACGACGGAGGGCTCGGAACAATCTCGTGAGCGACGGAGGCGACTTCCCCCGCGTCTTCTTCCGCCTACTGGGACCTCTCCAGGTCGAGGTGGATTCCGGACAGGTCCGTATTCCCCCGGGCAGACAACAGGTCATCCTCGCCGCGCTTCTCCTCGAAGCCGGCCGGATCGTTTCCACCGACTACCTCGTCGACGCCATCTGGGACGAGGACCCGCCCGAGACCGCCCGCACCCAGGTCCAGATCTGCGTCTCGCGGCTGCGCAAGAGCCTGGCCGCCACCGACGTCGCCCTGGTCACCTCGCCCCCGGGCTACCTCCTGCGGGCCGACCGGGAACAGGTCGACGTCCACCTGTGCGGGCTCCTGGTCGGCCGGGCCGACCAGGCGGCCGCGCAGGGCCGCGGCGCGGACGCCGTCGCCCTGCTGCGCCGGGCCGCCGGGCTGTGGCGCGGCCCCGCTCTGAGCGGCCTGTCCAGCCCGCTGCTCAGCCCCAAGGCCGCTGGCCTGGAGGAGAACCGGGTCTCCGCCGTCGAGTCGTACCTGGAACTGGAGCTGGGGCTGGGCCGCCACGACCGGCTCATCGGGGAGATCGACGGCCTGGTCCGCCAGCACCCGCTCCGGGAGCGGCTGCGCGGGCAGCTCATGCTCGCCCTCTACCGCTCCGGCCGCCAGGCCGAGGCCCTGGAGATCTACCGGCGGGGCCGGGAGCTGCTCATCGACGAACTGGGGCTGGAACCCGGCAAGGAGCTGCGCGCCCTGGAGGCCGCGATCCTGGCCGGGGAACCCCTCTCCGCGCCGGGGCCCGACCCCGCGCCCGCGTCCCCCGCCCGGACCGCGCCCGCCGCCGAACCCGAGCGGACCCCTACGGTGCCGCTCGCGGCGTCACCCCCGGCACCACCCGAACCCAGGGAGACCCGCCCCCGGCAACTGCCCGCCGACACCGCGGACTTCGTGGGCCGCGAGGAGTGGATCACCTCCGTGGAGACCACCCTCACCCGGCCGGGCAACCAGGGCCGCGCTGTCGGCGTCGCTGTCATCGTCGGCCGCCCCGGGGTCGGCAAGAGCTCCCTGGCCACCCACATCGCCCACCGGCTGGCGGACAGCCACTTCCCCGACGGGCAGCTCTACTGCGACCTGCGCGGCAGCCGCGACGACCCGCTGGACAGCGCCGAGGTGCTCGCCCGCTTCCTGCGCGCCCTGGGCATCCCCGGCCAGACGATCCCCGAGCACCGCGACGAGCGCGCCGAGATGTACCGCAGCCTGCTCTCCGACCGGCGCGTCCTGGTCGTCCTCGACGACGCCGCCGGGGAACGGCAGGTCACCGACCTGCTGCCCGGCGGGCCCGGCTGCGCGCTGGTCGTCACCAGCCGCTCCCGGCTGACCGGGGTGCCCGGCGCCAACCTGGTCGAGCTGGACGTGCTCCCCGAGGAACAGGCCCTGGACCTGCTGCGCCGGGTGGTGGGACCCGAGCGGATGGCCGCCGAGCCCGCGGCCGCCGCCGCGCTGCTGCGCACCGTGGGGCGGCTGCCCCTGGCCCTGCGGATCGTCGCCGCCCGCCTGGCGGCCCGCCGCCACTGGTCCCTGGCCTCGATGGTCAACCGGCTCGCCGACGAGCGCCACCGCCTGGACGAGCTGTCCCACGGCGACCTCACCGTGCGCGCCAGCCTGTCGCTGAGCTACGACGGTATGGACGCCGACACCCGCCGGGCGCTACGCCTGTTCGCCCTGGCCGACGGCCCCAGCCAGCCGGGGTGGATCGCCGGCGCCCTGCTGGACGACCGCCGGCGCTACCCCTCGGACCTGCTGGAGCCCCTGGTCGACGTGCAGATGCTCGACGTCACCGGGTTCGACGCTGGCGGCGAGCCCCGCTACCGGTTCCACGACGTCATCCGCCTGTTCGCCCGCGAACGCCTGGCCGCGGAGGAGGCCGGGCCGGAGCGCACCGCGGCGGCCGCCCGCCTGGTCGGCGGCTGGCTGGCCCTGGTGGACGACGCCAACCTGCGCATCCGCGGTGGCGACCACCTCTTCCACCACGGCACCGGCCCGCGCTGGCACCCTCCCGGGGCCCTGGCCGAGACGATGCTGCGCGACCCCATGGGCTGGCTGGAGTCGGAGCAGACCAACCTGTTCGCCGCCGTCTGCCTGGCCGCCGACCACGGCCTGGACGAGCTGTGCTGGAACCTGGCGATGGCCCTGGTCCTGATGTACAACCGGCGCGGCTACTCCGAGGCCTGGGAGCGGACCAACGAGCGGGCCATGGCCGCGGTCCGCGCCGCGGACAACCGCCCGGGGATCGCCGCGATGACCTCCTCCTACGGCTTCCTCTACCTGGACCAGCGCAAGTTCGCCGAGGCCCGCCGCTCCATGCGGGAGGCGCTGGCCGCGTTCGAGGAGCTGGGCGACGTGCAGGGCCGCGCCCAGTGCACCCGGGAACTGGCCTACCTGGACCAGTTCGACGGGGCCTACGAGAACGCCCTCGTCCTGTGCGCGCGGGCCTTCCGCGACTTCGAGTCCATCGACGACCTGGTGGGGATGGGGCGCGCCCTCACCCTGAGCGGGCACATCCACACGGTCACCGGCTCCGTCGACGCCGGGGAGGCCGACCTGGCCCGCGCCCTGGAGCTGTACGAGCGGACCGGCGACCCCCGCAGCCGGGCCCAGGTGCTGCGCCGGATGGGCCAGGTGGCGCAGGCGCGCGGCGACGACCGCGGGGCGCTGCGCATCCTGACCGAGGCGTTCGAGCTGGTGCGCGACCTGGGCGACCCGATCGGCGAGGGCTATCTCCTGCACGACCTGGGCCGGGCCAACGCCCGGCTCGGCCGCACCGAGGAGGCCCGCCGCATGCTGGGCCGGGCGCTGGCCGTACGCGAGCAGATCATGGACCGCCAGGGCGGCGCCCAGGTGAGCATGGACCTGGCCCGGCTGCTGGCGGACCTGGGGGAGACCGAGCAGGCGGCCGAACTGGAGGCGCGCGCGGCGGCCTTCATCCCCGTACACGCGGAACGGGGCCGCCCGTAGGCGGCCCCGTTGTTCCATCCGTATCGTCACGCGTCCCAGGGGTCGCTGTCGGTGCAGCCGGCCTGAGTGCTCGCGCAGGCGGTGGCCTGGGTGGTCTCGGCCGCGGCGGCGGTGCCGGTGAGGACGATCGGGCCGAACAGGGCGGTGGCGGCGACGGCGGCGGCGATCAGGTTCTTGAGGATGGTGTTCATCGGGGGAGTCCTCTCCGGAAGTTCCGTTCTTTCGATGAATCCGAAGTTAGAAACGGGCGGCATCCCCGCGGATTGCTCTCGCTATCACGCCGCTATCCCCTGTCCCCGACCCGGTTAGCCGCACGGGTACGGCCGCGATAACGCCCTTTCGCACCATGGCTCTCGTAGGCGGCAGAGCAGCGCGGAGCGGAAGGGACAACGCCGATGGACGGCTTGGAAGAGGACCGGGGTTTCGACCACCTGGTCCTGCGGTACCGGACCAGAGCCGGTCTGACACAGCAGGAACTGGCCGATTTCTCCACCATCAGCGTTCGCGCCATCCGCGACCTGGAACACGGCCGGGCGCAGCGGCCCCGGCGGGACACGGTGCGCCTGCTCGCGGACGCGCTGCGGCTCAACGACCGGGACCGCGCCCGGCTGGAGGCGGCCGCCGGCCGGACCGCCGGCACCGACCTGCGCATCGGCGCCCCCGGGGCGGCCGTCCCGCCCCCGGCCGGCACCGTGCCGGTCGGCCGGGTCGACGAGGCCGACGTCCTCACCGCCGACCTGGGCACCGCGGGCCGCCGGGTCGTCACCCTGACCGGCGCCCCCGGGGCGGGCAAGACCACCCTGGCCATGGAGGTCGCCGGCCGCCTGCACCGCCGCTCGGACCTGCCGGTGCTGTGGATCGGCGGCCCCGGCGGCGCCGCCACCGCGGCGCACCCCGCGGTCCTGGAGGCCCTGTACGGGACGGGCGGCCGGGAGGCCCGCGAACACCTGGGGGCCCTGACCGGCGCCATCGGGGACCGGGAGGTGCTCCTGGTCCTGGACTCCCCCCGCCCGGCCGCGCCCGACGCCCGGGCCCTGGCCGAACTGCTCGCCGACTGCCCGGGCCTGCGCGTGCTGTCCACCGCGCACCGCCCGCACCGCGTCCCCGGGGAGCAGGTGTTCCTCGTCGACCCGCTCCGGGAGGAGGACGCCGTGGAGCTGCTGCGCGGACTCCTCGCCTCGGCCGGGGCCGACACCCCCGACGGCGACCCCGCCCCCGCCCGGATCTGCGCCCTGCTCGACCACCTGCCCGGCGCCCTGCGCACGGTGGCGTCGTGGTCCGCCGTCTACGGGACGGCCACCCTCCTGGAGAGCCTGCGCGAGAACCCGCTGCCCCTGCTGGCCCCGCTGGACCCCGGGAGCGGCGACGACCTGGCGGCCGCCGTCCGCCGCGCCCTGGCCGACCGCGACCCCCACGAGGAGGCGGTGCTGGAGGTCCTGTGCCAGACCCCGGACGGGGAGCCCGCGGACACGCTCGCCCAGCGCGCCGGGCTCGGCCTCGCCGACTGCGGCCGGGCCCTGATGTCCCTGGTGTCCGCCGGCCTGGTCCGCCGCCTCCCGGACGGCGCCCGGTCCCGCTTCCACGCCCTGAACCTGGTCCGCGCGGTGCGCGGGACCCAGGGCCGCACCGAGGAGCGACGGGAGATGGCGCTGTGAGCGACACCGGACGACTCACCCGCGGGCTGCACCCCGGTACCCGCAGGATGCTCTTCGAGACCGGCGCCGACGTGACCGGCGACCTGCTGCTCATCAGCGAGGTCGACCTGGCGCACCTGGTGATGCTGGAGCGCACCGGCCTGGTCGACCGCGCCCGGGCGGCGGCCCTGGCCGACCGGATCGGCGCGATGCGCGCCGACGGGTTCGCCGACCTCCTCGACGCCCCCCGGCCCCGCGGCCTCTACCTGGCCTACGAGGAACACCTCATCGGGGTGCTGGGGCCCGAGGTCGGCGGCGCCCTGCACACGGGCCGCTCCCGCAACGACCTCAACGCCACCACCACCGCGATGCGGCTGCGCTCCCGCTGCGCCGCCCTGCTCTCCCAGGCCCTGCGGCTCAACGCCGTGCTCCTGGGCCGGGCCCGCACCCACGCGGACGTCGTGATGCCCGTCCACACCCACTTCCAGCCGGCGGTGCCGATCACCTACGGCCACTACCTGCTCGGCATCGCGGAGGCGCTGGGGCGCGACATCGACGCCCTGGCGGCGGCCGCCCGCGGACTGGACCGCTGCCCCCTGGGCGCGGGGGCCGTCGGCGGCACCGACCTGCCCATCGACCCGGCCCTGACCGCGGACCTGCTGGGGTTCGACCGCCCGGTCCGGCACTCCGTGGACGCGGTGGCCTCCCGCGACGCCGTGCTGCGCGTCCTGGGCGCGGCCGCCTCCCTGGCCATCACCCTGAGCCGCCTGGGCACCGACCTCCAGGTGTGGAGCAGCGGTGAGTTCGGGTTCGTCCACATGCCCGACCACCTGGTGGGCGGCAGCTCGGCCATGCCCCAGAAGCGCAACGCGTTCCTCCTGGAGCACCTCAAGGCCAAGGCGGGCGCCGTCATCGGGGCGTGGACCGCCACCGCCACGACGCTCTCCTCCACCCCGTTCACCAACTCCATCGAGGTGGGCACCGAGGCCGTCGCCGTCTCCAAGCCGGGCCTGGACGCGACGGCCGACGCCCTGCGCCTGGCCCAGGTCCTGGTGCTGGGCGCGGCCCCCGTCCCCGGGCGCATGGCGCGCGTCGCGGACGAGGGGTTCACCACCGCCACCGCGGTCGCCAACCACCTGGTCCGCGAGGGCACCGCGTTCCGCGCCGCCCACCACGCCGTCGGGGCCGCGGTGCGCGAGACCCTGGACCGCGGCGGCCTGCTGCTGGAACGGGTCACCGTCGACGGCGTCGACCTCCCCGTCCCGGCCCACCTGTCCGCACCGGCCGCGGCCGTGGCCGCCACCTCCTACGGCGGCGGTCCGGGCGCCCTCGCCCCCGTCCTGGACGCCGCGCGCGCCGAACTGCGCGCCCGCGCCCGGGAGCACGCCCGGGCCACCGAGCGGTGGACCGCCGCCCGCGCCCGCCTCGACGGGGCGCTGCGCGCCCTGGGCACCCCCGCACCCCCGGTCCCCGCCTGACCCCCTCCTCCAGGAAGACCCCTCCAGGAAGGCAGCACCATGCGCGACATCCCCCGTCCCGGCGTCCCCCACCTCGTTCTGGTCGAGAGCAACACCACCGGCTCCGGGCGCGCGTTCTGCGCCGCCGCCCGCGACCGCGGCATCGAACCGGTCCTGCTCTCCCGCGACCCCGACCGCTACCCCTACGTCGCCCGCGACGGCGTCACCGCGATCACCGTCGACACCACCGACCTCGCGGCGGTCCTGCGGGCCTGCCGCGGCCTGCCCGGCCCCGTGGCCGGGGCGACCTCCAGCTCCGAGTACTTTGTGGCGACCGCCGCCGCCGCGGCGCGCTCCCTGGACCTGCCCGCCCCCGACCCCGACGCGATCGACCGCACCCGCGACAAGGCCCGCCAGCGCGCGGCGCTGGCCGCCGCCGGGGTCCCCGTCCCCGCCTTCCACGAGGTGGACTCGGTGCCCGCGGGCGTCGCGGCGGCCCGCGCGGTCATCGCCGCGACCGGCCGCGCGGTGGTCAAGCCCGTGTCGGGCTCCGGCTCCGACGGCGTGCGCCTGTGCGCTTCCACGGCGGAGGCGGAGCACGCGCTCACCCCCCTGCTGGGCGGCCGGACCGGCGCCCGCGCCCTGGTGGAGTCCTACCTGGAGGGGTCGGAGTACTCGGTGGAGACCTTCGACGACCGGGTCGTCGGGATCACCGCCAAACACCTGGGTCCGCACCCCCTCTTCCTGGAGACCGGCCACGAGTACCCGGCGCCGCTGCCCGCGGCCCGTGAGCGGGCCCTGGCCGGGACCGCCCTGGCCGCGCTGGCGGCGCTGGGACTGGGCTGGGGCCCGGCCCACGTGGAGGTCCGCCTGACCGCGGCGGGCCCGGTGATCGTGGAGGTCAACCCCCGGCTGGCGGGCGGCATGATCCCCGCCCTGGTCCGCGCCGCCACCGGCGTCGACCTGGTGGGGGCCGTCATCGACCGCGTGCTCGGCCACCGCCCCGACCTCGCACCGGACCGGGCGGCGGTGGCGGCCATCCGCTTCCTGTTCGCCACCGAACCGGGCACCGTGCTGGCGGCCTTCAGCGGGGCCGCCGCCGACCTGCCCGGGGTCGTGTCCGCCGTGATCACCGCCCGGGAGGGCGACCGCGTCGAGATCACCCACAGCTTCCGCGACCGGATCGGGCACGTCATCGCGCTCGGCCGCGACGCCGCCGAGGCGGCCGCCCGGGCCCGGGAGGCCGCGGGCGCCCTGGCCGTGCTCACCGCCGGACCGGAACCGGTGGCGGTGCCCGCGGACTGAGCCGGGCCCGGACCCGTCGCGGAGGTGCCGCCCATCTTCCGCCCGACACTTCCGGCCCCGGACCCGGGCCGGGCGTAGTTTTCCGACAGCCGTTGAGAACACACACCCCGACACCCTGGCGGTACGTCATGAGATCCCCCATCACGGGAGACATCCCGGTACCCGAACGAGCGGAGATCCTGCTCTCGGGAACCTCGTCCGACGCGCACACGTGGAACCTCGTCTTCCTCCAGCTGCTGCTGGAGGAGGCGGGGCACCGTGTCGCCAACCTCGGCCCCTGCGTCCCCGACCGGCTCCTCGTCGACGAGGCCCTGGAGCTGTCCCCCCGGCTCATCGTCCTGGGCAGCGTCAACGGGCACGGCCACCAGGACGGGCTCCGGGCCGTCACGGCCCTGCGCTCCCGCCCGGAACTGGCCCTGGTCCCCGTGGTGATCGGGGGCAAGCTCGGGGTGAACGGTCCCCTGGGCGCCGACCGGGTCCGGGAGCTGACGGACGCGGGCTTCGACGCGGTGTTCGGTGACGCCGACATCGACGCCTTCGTCTCCTACCTGTCCCGCTTCGAGCTCCGGGTCGCGTCGTGAGCGCCCCCGCGCCCTTCGGCGCCCGCATCGCGGCCGCCCGCGCCGCCGGGGAACTCGTGGTCCAGCCCCGCATGGGGTTCGGCGACCCGGCGCTCATGCGGCGGGGCCTGGCGGCCACCCGCGCCGCCCGCGCCGCGACGGTCGGCACGCTCACCCTGGACAGCTACACCCGCGTCGGCGACCACGAGTCGGCCCGCCGGGCCATCGCCGCGGGCGGCACCGCCCTCAACGGCTACCCGATCGTGGCCCGCGACCGCGACGACACCCGCGCGCTGCTGCGCGGCCTGCACGCCCCCGACTTCCCGGTCCAGGTCAGGCACGGGTCCGCCGCCCCGCAGGACATCTTCCGGGCGCTGATCGAGGTCGGCCTGGACGCCACCGAGGGCGGCCCCGTCTCCTACTGCCTGCCCTACGGCCGGGTCCCCCTGGAATGCTCCCTGGCGAACTGGCGGGAGAGCACCGAGATCCTCGCCTCCTGCGCCGGCCCCGGCCGGGTCCCGCACCTGGAGAGCTTCGGCGGGTGCATGCTGGGCCAGCTCTGCCCGCCGAGCATGCTCATCGCCGTCTCCCTCCTGGAGGGGATGTTCTTCGCCGCCCACGGCATCACCAGCCTGTCCCTGAGTTACGCCCAGCAGACCAGCGCCGAGCAGGACCGCGAGGCCGTCCGGGCGCTGCGCCGCCTGGCCGGGGAGCTGCTGCCCGGGGTGGACTGGCACGTCGTCCTCTACACCTACATGGGCGTGTTCCCCCGGACCCCCGCGGGGGCCTCCGCCCTGCTCCGCCGGTCCGCGCACACCGCCGTCGCCGCCGGGGCCGACCGCGTCATCGTCAAGACCGAGGCGGAGGCGCACCGCATCCCCACCATCGAGGAGAACGTGCGCGCCCTGGAGACGGCGGCCGACGCGGCCTGGGCGACCCGGCCGGAGCCGTCCGGCGACGGGGGCGAGACCTACCGCGAGGCGCGCATCCTGGTCGACGCGGTCCTGGAGCTGTCCGACGACGTGGGTACCGCCCTGCTCCGCGCCTTCCGCCGGGGCCTGCTGGACATCCCCTACTGCCTGCACCCCGACAACGCCGGCCGGGTCCGCTCCCACATCGACGACACGGGGCGGCTGCGCTGGTCGGACACCGGGAGCCTCCCGCTGCCCGCCGTCGGTACACCCGCCCGTCGTTCCGCCGTCACCTCCGCGAACCTCCTGGAGACACTGTCCTACGTCGAGCGCCGTTACGATTCCGTGGCCCGCTGACCCCCCGACACCGAGGAGCCTCCCATGGGACTGGGCAGCACCGCCTACGGCAACGCCTTCACCCCCCACATGGTCACCGCCCGCTGGACCCCCGACACCGGGTGGACGACCCCCGAACTCACCGATTTCGCCCCCATCCCCATGCACCCCGCCATGGTCGGCCTCCACTACGGGCAGGTCGTCTTCGAAGGGCTCAAGGCCCACCGGATGCTGGACGGATCGGTCGCGCTCTTCCGACCGGAGGAGAACGCCCGCCGGTTCGGCCGCTCGGCCGCCCGGCTGGCCATGCCCGCACTCCCCGACGACCTCTTCCTGGCCGCCGCCGACGCCCTGGTGGCCGCGGACGGCGCCCTCGCACCCGCGGACGGCGGCAGCCTCTACCTGCGGCCCCTGATGTTCGCCAGCGAACCCGACCTCATGCTGCGGCCCGCCCGCGAGTACACCTTCCTGCTCATGGCCTTCGCCACCGGCGGCCTGTTCGGCGACGCCGACTCGATCGGCGTGTGGGTCTGCCACGACCAGAGCCGGGCCGTGCCCGGCGGCACCGGCGCCGTCAAGGTCGCGGGCAACTACGCGCCGACCTACCAGGCGCAGCTCCGGGCCCGGGAGCACGGCTGCGACCAGGTGGTCTGGCTCGACCCGGTGGAGCGCCGCTGGGTGGAGGAGGCCGGGGCGATGAGCCTGTTCTTCGTGCGCGGCGGCCCCGACGCCGCGCAGGTGGTGACGCCCGAGCTCACCGACACGGTCCTGCCGTCCATCACCCGGGCCAGCGTGCTCGACCTGGCCGAGGACCTGGGGCACAAGCCCGTCGTGGAACGGGTGTCCCTGGAGCGGTGGCGGGAGGAGTGCGCGTCCGGCGAGATGACCGAGGCGTTCTCCTGCGGCACGGCCGCCGTGGTCACCCCGGTCTCCCGGGTGTGCGACCGCGACGGCGACTGGGTGATCGGCGACGGCGTCCCCGGCCCGGTGACCCGGGCCCTGCGCGACGCCCTGCTGGGCGTCCAGACGGGGCGCGCCCCCGACCCCCGCGGCTGGACCCGGACGGTGCTCCCCGCCTGACGGCCCGCCCCGACATCCGTGTACGACCCGCCCGGCACACGGCCCCCCGACGTACGACCACCCGACGCACGACCCCCCTGAGAACCGGAAGGACACCGCCATGACCGTGATCGACGAGACCCGCACCTCCCATGCCGCCCCCGCCGACGTGCGCGACCGCGTGCGCGAGGTCTACGCCCGCGTCGACGCGGGCGACGTCGACGGCCTGCTCGACCTCTTCAGCGACGACGTCGTCTACGATCGCCCCGGCTACCCCTCGCTCGTGGGACGCGACGCCTTCGAGCGCTTCTACCGCACCGCCCGGGTGATCAGGGAGGGCGTCCACGTCCCCGACTCGGTCGTGGTGGACGGTGACGGCCGGGTCGCCGTCCAGGGCCGCTTCACCGGCGTGCTCAAGGACGGACGTTCCGTCGACCTGCGCTACGCGGACTTCTTCCGTGCCGGCGTCGACGGCCGCTTCGACCGCCGCGACACCTACTTCTTCTCGCCGATGGTCTGACCCCCTCGCTTCCCCCCGAACTGCCGCCGGGCTGCCGCGATCGCGTGCCGGTCCGGCGGCCTTCGCGTTTCTAGGCTCTCCACACGAACCCGGACGAGGTGACCCCGAACTGAGGAGCCGTGCGATGTCCCCCAGCAGTGCCCAGACCCGACCGCTCAACGAGGCGCAGAGCGGGATCTGGTTCGCCCAGCAGGCGGACCCGGCCGACCCCGCTTTCAACAACGCGGAGTTCTACGAGTTCCGGGGAGACCTCGACGCCGACGTCCTGGAACAGGCGATCGTCCGGCTGGTGGCCGAGGCCCAGACCCTGCGCCTGGGGTTCGTCCACTCCCCGGACGGCCCCGCCCAGTACGTCCGCCCGGACGCCGGAGCGCCCATGGAACGGCTCGACCTGTCCGGGGCGGCCGACCCCCGGCGGGCCGCCCTGGAGTGGATGGAGGCGGAGGCCTCCCGCCCCCTGGACGTCCTGGCCGACGAGCTCATGCGCAACGTCCTCATCGCCCTGGGTCCCGGGCACCACGTCCTCTACCGCCGGGTCCACCACCTCATCGCCGACGGCTACACCGTGAGCCTGCTGGCCGCCCGCACCGAGCGCATCTACGCGGCCCTGCGCGACGGCGGTGACGAGGGCACGCCCTTCCCGCCCTTCGACGACCTGCTCGCTGACGACCGCGCCTACCTGGAGTCGAAGGACCGCGCCGCCGACGAGGAGTACTGGCGGGAACGGCTGGCCGGGGCGCCGGAGTCCACCACGCTCACCGGGACGCGGCACCCCGCCTCCCGCACCCACCTGCGCAGCGTGCTGCACGTGGGCGGGGAGCGGTCCACCCGTGTCGCGGCCACGGCCCGGGGCCTGCGCACCGGCTGGCAGCAACTGCTCACCGCCACCGTCGCGGTCTACACCGGGCGCTGCACCGGCCGCGAGGACGTCCTGCTCACTCTGCCCGTGACCGGCCGGCGCACCGCGGTGGGCCGCGCCGTCCCCGGGATGCGGTCGAACATCGTCCCGCTGCGCTGCCGGATCACCGAGGACGCCTCGTTCGCCGAGACGGTCACCCACGTATCGGTCCGGATGCGCGAGGCCCTGCGCCACCAGCGCTTCCCCGTGGCCCGTATCCGGCCCCTGCTGGGCCAGACCGCGGACGCGCGCGCCGAGTTCGGTCCCATCGTCAACCTCATGTCGTTCGACCACGGCGAGACCTTCGCCGGGCTGCCCTGGCGGGTCGGCCAGATCATCCGCGGGGAGGTCGAGGACCTGCGGGTCAACGTCCTCCAGCAGAGCGCGGGCGGTTCCCTGGAGATCCACTTCGACGGCAACCCGGCCGTGTATTCCCAGGAGGACCTGGACGCGCACCGCGACCGCTTCGACGCCCTGTTGGAGGGCCTGTGCGAGCGGACAGGCGAACCGGTCGGCGGCGTCTCCCCGCTGCCGGGGGCGGAGCGGGAGCTGGTGGTGGAGGACTGGAACGACACCTACGCCCCGGTGGCCGAGCTGACCGTGCACGAGGTCTTCGCCGAGCACGCCCGCCTCACCCCCGGCGCGGTGGCCGTGGTGTTCGGTGACGAGCGGGTGACCTACGGGGAGCTGGACGCGCGGGCGGAACGCGCGGCGCGGCATCTGGTGGACTCGGGTGTGGCGCGCGGCGATGTGGTGGGTGTGTTGCTGGACCGGGGTGTGGAGCTGGCGGTGGCGGTGCTGGCCGTGCTGAAGGCGGGGGGTGCGTACCTGCTGTTGGACCCGGGCTTCCCCGACGACCGGCTGACCACCCTCACCGGCGAGGCCGGGGCCGCCGCCGTCCTCACCCGGGGCGCGGGCGCGGCCCGGGCCGTGTCCTGGGGGGAGCGGGGCCCGGCCCGGACGGTCGACCTCGACGACGCCCCCGTCGTCGGCGCGGCGCCGGTGCGGGTGCGCTCCCACCCCGACGACGTGGCGTGTGTGATGTTCACGTCGGGGTCCACCGGTACTCCCAAGGGGGTGCTGGCCCCGCACCGCGCGGTGGTGGGGACGTTCCTGGGCCAGGACTACGTGGACCTGGGACCGGACCATGTCTGGTTGCAGTGCGCTCCGGTGTCGTGGGACGGGTTCGTGCTGGAGTTCTGGGGCGCGCTGCTCTCGGGCGCGGCCTGCGTGCTCCAGCCGGAGCGCTCGCCCGAGCCCGCGCGCATCGCGGAGCTGGTGGCCGCCCAGGGGGTGACCACCCTGTGGCTGTCGGCCGGGCTGTTCAACTTCCTGCTGGACGAGCACCCGGACGTGTTCGCCGGAGTGCGCCAGGTGATGACCGGCGGCGAGGCCCCCTCCGTCGCCCACCTGGAGCGGTTCCGGGAGGCGTTCCCCCGGGTCCGGCTGGTGCACGGATACGGGCCGGCCGAATCCATGATCTTCACCCACACGCACGTCGTGGACGGCGTGGGCGGCGGCCCCGTCCCGGTGGGCGGCCCGGTCGCGAACAAGCGGGGCTACGTCCTCGACGCGCGGCTGCGGCCCGTCGGGATCGGTGCCGTCGGTGAGCTGTACGTGGCGGGTGTCGGCCTGGGCCACGGGTACGCGGGCCGCCCCGGCGCCACCGCCGAGCGCTTCCTCCCGGACCCGTACGGGGAGCCGGGCGAGCGCATGTACCGGACCGGCGACCTGGCGCGGTGGACCCGCGACGGCGAACTGGTGCTGGTCGGCCGGGCCGACGACCAGGTCAAGATCCGCGGCTTCCGGATCGAGCCCGGCGAGGTGGAGAACGCGCTGGCCGCGGTGCCCGGGGTCGACCGGGCGGTCGTGACCGTGCACCGGGACGCCGCCGGTGAGCGCCGCCTGGTCGGCCACGTCGTCCCGGTCGCGGGACACGACCTCACCCCCCGCGGGGTGATCGACGGGGCCGCGGACCTGCTGCCCGAGCACATGGTGCCGTCGGCGGTGGTGGTCCTGGACGTGCTGCCGTTGAACGCCAACGGCAAGGTGGACCGGCGGGCGCTGCCGGAGCCGGACTTCGGCGCTCTGTCGCAGGGCCGTGCCCCGCGTGATGCCCGCGAGGAGATCCTGTGCGGGCTGTTCGCGGAGGTCCTGGGCCTGGAGTCGGTGACGATCGACGACTCCTTCTTCGACCTGGGCGGTCACTCCCTGCTCGCCGCCCGGCTGCTCGGCCGGATCGGGGCGGTCTTCGGCGCCGAACTCACCCTGCGCGACCTCTTCGCCCTGCCCACGGCGGCCCGCCTGGCCGATCGCCTGGCCGCCGCCGAGGGCCCGGGCGGCACCGAGCGGATCCCCCTCACCGCGGCGGTGGAGAGACCGGAGCGGCCGCCGCTGTCCCACGCTCAGCGGGGGCTGTGGTTCCTGGACCGGTTGCAGGGCCCGAACGCCGCCTACAACATCCCGCTCTCGATCCGCCTGGAGGCGGGCGTGGACGCCGACGCGCTGGCCGCGGCGCTCGCCGACGTGGTGGAGCGGCACGAGGCGCTGCGCACGGTGTTCCCCGCCCGGGGCGGGGAGCCGTGGCAGTCGGTGGTGGCGCCGGACCGGGCGCGGGCCGCGCTGGTGGTGGAACGCGTGCGCGCCGGGCGGGACGGGGACGGGTCCCTGGCCGAGCACCGGTTCGACCTGACCCGGGACCTCCCGCTGCGGGCGCGCCTGGTGGAGGACGGCGACGGCGGCGGGGTGCTGCACCTGGTGGTGCACCACATCGCGGGCGACGGGGCGTCGATGGCGCCGCTGCTGCGCGACCTCTCCGACGCCTATGAGGCGCGGCTGCGCGGCGAGGCGCCCGGCTGGGCGCCGCTGCCGGTCCAGTACGCCGACCACACCCTGTGGCAGCGGCGGCTGCTGGAGGGCGGGCCGGACGGGGACGGGGCGATCACCCGGCAGGCCTCCTACTGGCGCGAGACCCTGGCCGGACTGCCCGACGAGCTGCCCCTGCCCTACGACCGCCTCCGGCCCGCACAGCCCGACTCCGGCGGCGGGGCCGTCGAGCTCACGGTGGACGCCCCCACGCACGCGGCGCTCCTGGAGCTGGCGCGCGACCACCACGTCACCCTGTTCATGGTGCTCCAGGCCGCGCTGGCCGCGACGCTGACCCGGATGGGCGCGGGCACCGACATCCCGCTGGGCGCCCCCGTGTCCGGGCGCGACGACGAGGCGCTGGCGGACCTGGTCGGGTTCTTCGTCAACACGCTGGTGCTGCGCACCGACACCTCCGGGGACCCGACCTTCGCCGACCTGCTGGAGCGGGTGCGCGAGCGCACCCTCGCCGACCTCGAACACCGGGACGTGCCCTTCGACCACCTTGTCGAAGTGCTCAGGCCCGCCCGCGCCGCGGGCCGCAACCCCCTCTTCCAGGTGGTGCTCGGGCTGGAGCACGACCTCCTCCACGCGGCCGGCCGGTTCGGCGCCGGGGTGGGAACGGCACTGGGGGCGGGGTTCGCGTCCGCCAAGTTCGACCTCGACGTGACGTTCGCGCGCCGCTCCGACGACGGGGACCTGCGCGGCCGCATCGGCTACGCCACCGCGCTCTTCGACGAGGAGACCGTGCGCGGTATCGGCGACGCCCTGCTCCGGGTGCTGCGTCGGATGGCCGCCGACCCCCGGGCCGCGCTCTCCACCGTGGACCTGCTCGACGAGCGGGACCGGCGGCTCCAGATTGAGGCGTGGAACGCGACCGACCGCGAGGTGCCCGACCTCACCGTCCCGCAGGCCTTCTCCGCGCACGCCGAACGCGCCCCCGGCGCGGTGGCCGTGGTGTTCGGTGACGAGCGGGTGACCTACGGGGAGCTGGAGGCGCGGGCCGACCGGCTGGCGCGGCACCTGGCGGGCTCGGGTGTGGCGCGCGGTGACGTGGTGGGTGTGTTGCTGGACCGGGGTGTGGAGCTGGCGGTGGCGGTGCTGGCCGTGCTGAAGGCGGGCGGCGCTTATCTGCTGCTGGACCCGGGCTTCCCCGACGACCGGCTCGCCACCCTGGTCGGGGAGGCGTCCGCGGGTGCGCTGGTCACCACCGAGGACCGGGCGGACCGGATCGCCCTCACCGGGCCGGTGGTGTGCGTGGACACCGAGGCGGAGGACGTGGCGGCCCTGCCCGCCACGCCCCCGGAGGTGGAGGTCGACCCGGGCGACGTGGCGTGTGTGATGTTCACGTCGGGGTCCACCGGTACTCCCAAGGGGGTGCTGGCCCCGCACCGCGCGGTGGTGGGGACGTTCCTGGGCCAGGACTACGTGGACCTGGGACCGGACCATGTCTGGTTGCAGTGCGCTCCGGTGTCGTGGGACGGGTTCGTGCTGGAGTTCTGGGGCGCGCTGCTCTCGGGCGCGGCCTGCGTGCTCCAGCCGGAGCGCTCGCCCGAGCCCGCGCGCATCGCGGAGCTGGTGGCCGCCCAGGGGGTGACCACCCTGTGGCTGTCGGCCGGGCTGTTCAACTTCCTGCTGGACGAGCACCCGGACGTGTTCGCCGGGGTCCGCCAGGTGATGACCGGCGGCGAAGCCCCCTCGGCGGTGCACCTGGAACGGTTCCTGGAGCGGTTCCCGCAGGTCCGGCTGGTGCACGGATACGGACCCGCCGAATCCATGATCTTCACCCACGCCCGGACCCTCACCGCGGTCCCCGAGGGCCGGATCCCGGTCGGCGGACCGCTGGCCAACAAGCGCTGCTTCGTCCTGGACGAACGGCTGCGCCCCGTGCCCGTGGGCATGGCCGGCGAACTGTACGTGGCGGGTGTCGGCCTGGGCCACGGGTACGCGGGCCGCCCCGGCGCCACCGCCGAGAGGTTCGTCGCGGGCCCCTTCGGCGGGCCGGGCGAGCGCATGTACCGGACCGGCGACCTGGCGCGGTGGACCCGCGACGGCGAACTGGTGCTGGTCGGCCGGGCCGACGACCAGGTCAAGATCCGCGGCTTCCGGATCGAGCCCGGCGAGGTCGACAAGGCGCTCACCCGCCTGCCGGAGGTCGCGGCCGGGACCGTCGTCGTCCGGGAGGACCGCCCCGGCGACCGGAGGCTGGTCGCCTACGCGGTCCCCGCCGCCGACGCGGGGCGGGCCGATCCCGTCGCGCTGCGCGCCGCCCTGGCCGCCGTCCTGCCCGAGCACATGGTGCCGTCGGCGGTGGTGGTCCTGGAGGCGCTGCCGTTGAACGCCAACGGCAAGGTGGACCGGCGGGCGCTGCCGGAACCGGACTTCGGTGCTCTGTCGCAGGGGCGTGCCCCGCGCGACGACCGGGAGAAGACCCTGTGCGGGCTGTTCGCGGAGGTCCTGGGGCTGGAGTCGGTGACCATCGACGACTCCTTCTTCGACCTGGGCGGGCACTCCCTGCTCGCCGCCCGCCTCACCGCCCGCATCCGCACCGCGCTGGGGGTCGAGCCCACCCTCAAGGACCTGTTCCGCGCCCCCACCGTCGCGGAGCTGGCCCTCCTGGTCGCGGCGGCCGCGCCGGCCCGCCGGTCCCGGCCCGAGCTCGTCCGGCGGACCCGGGAGGGGTCGCTCGCCTGACCCCGGCCGGACCCGCATCCGGGCGCCCG
>NZ_JBJJBV010000209.1:0-12244 GCF_045446735.1 Nocardiopsis protaetiae | reverse complement strand
CTCCTACGCCGACGAGTGGGCCGCCGTCCTGGCCGACCCCGACAAGCTCGCCCGCTTCCAGTCCTTCGCCAACGCCCCCGACACCCCCGACCCCACCATCGCCTTCACCACCAACCGCGACCAGCCCGTCCCCGCCGCCCCCGTCGGGCTCGGCATCCCCACCCTGCGCACCCGGGAGAACGCACGATGACCGCCTACGCCACCGAGGCCGCCCCGGCCCGGGCCACCGACTCCACCGACACCGCCTGGACCCCCGCCTGCCCCAGCGCCCGGCTGCGCCCCGACGACGGCGTCGCCGTCCTGCTGCCCGGCGGCCGCCAGGCCGCCCTGTTCCGCACCCGCACCGGGGAGCTGTTCGCCGTCGACAACATCGACCCCTTCACCGGGGCCGCCGTCCTGGCCCGCGGCATCGTCGGCGACCGCGCCGGCGAGCCCACCATCGCCTCACCCCTGCTCAAGAACGTCTTCTCGCTGCGCACCGGCCGCAGCCTCGACGACCCGGCCATCGCCCTGGACACCTGGCCCGTCCACGACGACGGCACCACCGTGCGCATCGACACCCGCGCCCGAACCCGCATGGAGGGCGCCCCGTGACCACCGCTCCGCCGCTGACACCCGCACCGCGCACCCCGAACCCGCCCACCACCGCACCCCTGGCCGGGTTCACCGTCGCCGTCACCGCCGCCCGCCGCGCCGACGAGCTCTCCGCCCTGCTGCGCCGCAAGGGCGCCCAGGTCATCGCCGCACCCGCCCTGCGCATCGTCCCCTTGAGCGACGACCAGCGCTTGGCCGCGGTCTCCGACGACCTCGTGCGCCGCCCCGCCGACGTCGTCATCGCCACCACCGGCATCGGCTTCCGCGGCTGGGTGGAGGCCTGCGAGACCTGGGGCACCGTCGAGGGCCTGCTCGACTCCCTGCGCACCTCCCGCCTGCTCGCCCGCGGCCCCAAGGCCAAGGGCGCCATCCGCGCCGCCGGACTCACCGAGGAGTGGTCCCCGCCCTCGGAGTCCTCCGCCGAGGTCCTGGACTACCTCCTCCAACGCGGCGTCCAGGGCCTGCGCGTGGCCATCCAGCTGCACGGCGAACCCCTGCCCGACTTCACCGCCGCCCTGCGCCTGGCCGGCGCCGATGTCGTGGAGATCCCCGTCTACCGGTGGACCCAGCCCGAGCAGACCGCACCCCTGGACCGGCTCATCGAGGCCATCACCGGCGGGGGAGTGGACGCCGTCACCTTCACCAGCGCCCCCGCCGCCGCCGGACTGCTCACCCGCGCCCGCACCACCGGCCACGGCGACGCCCTCGTCCAGGCCCTGCGCCGCGACGTCCTGGCCATGTGCGTGGGCCCGGTCACCGCCCGCCCCCTCATGGCCCACGACATCCCCACCACCTGGCCCGAACGCGCCCGCATCGGCGCCCAGGTCCGCACCCTGGCCGAAGAACTGCCCGCCCGCTTCCCGACCCTGGCCGTGGCCGGGCACCGGCTGCGCCTGCGCGGCCACGCCGTCCTGGTCGACGGCACCGTCCACACCCTCTCGCCCACCCTCATGCGGCTCATGCGCGCCCTGGCCCACCGCCCCGGCCAGGTCCAGGACCGCACCCGCCTGCTCACCTGCCTGGGCGAGGACGCCGACGCCCACGCCGTGGAGACCGCCGTGGCGCGCCTGCGCACCGCCCTGGGCGACGCCAAGATCATCCAGACGGTCGTCAAACGCGGCTACCGGCTGGCCCTGGACGACACCCCCGGATGCGAGTGAGGACCGTGCACCGACACCCCGCCCTGCTGCTGGCCCTGCACGGCACCCGCGACCCCCGCGGCACCGCCGTCGCCCACTCCCTGGCCCTGCGCGTGGCCGAGCTGACCCGGGTGCCCACCCGGCTGGCCTTCGCCGACGTCGCCGAACCCACCGTCGGCCAGGTCGCCGCCGCCTCCCCGGGACCGCTGGTGGTGGTGCCCGCGTTCCTGGCCGCCGGCTACCACGTGCGCGCCGACATCCCCGACCAGCTCGCCCGCGCCGGACGCGCCGACGCCGTCGTCACCCCCGCCCTGGGCGACCACCCGGCCGTGCGCGACACCGCGGTGCGGCGCCTGCGACGCGCCGGGTACCGGCCCGGCGACGCCGTCGTCCTGGGCTGCGCCGGGACCTCCGACCCGCGCGCCATGGCCGAGGTGCGCCGCGCCGCCGACGCCCTGGCCGCCCGCCTGGACACCCCCGTCCACCTCGCGTTCGCCGCCACCGCCGCGCCCACCGTCGCCGAACGCGTCGCCGAGCTGCGCGCCCGGGGCCACCGCCGCGTCGCCCTGGCGTCCTGGCTGCTGGCCCCTGGCCTGTTCCAGCGACGCCTGGCCGCCGCCGGCGCCGACGTCGTCGCGGGCCCCCTGTGCCCGGACGCGGCCATCGCCCACGCCGTCGCCGCCCGCTACGCCGAGGCCGCCATCCCCCAACCCGCCTGACCCCCCGGGGGGCGGGGCGGGGTGGCCGATTGCGGCAAGGGGGTGCGCGGGCGCCGCCGACGGGGAAGACATCCCGGTGGACCCGCCGCCACCCCCCCGGAGAGGCACCCCCATGACCGCCCTGCCCCCCGCACCCCAGGACATCCGCGAACCCGCCTGGGACCGCACCCTGGGCGTCCTGACCGGGGCCGCCGCCGCGACCGCCCTGGTCGGCGCCGACCCCTCCCTGCTCGCCCGCTTCCTGGCCCCGGCCCCCTCGCCGCCCGCCCGGCTGGCCGCCCTGGCCCGCACCGCCCTGGACCACCGCTCCCCGCCCGCCGCCGACCCCCTGGACCGGGCCTGGACCGACGCCCTGCGCACCCTGGTCGTCACCGGCACCGCCCCCGACACCTCACCCGACCTGGAGCACGCCCCCGTCGACGACCCCCGCGGCGTCTCCTGGCTGGCCCTGACCCGCACCCCCGTCCCGCTCCACGCACCCCACCGCGGCTCCTTCGCCTGCGCCCACCTGGTCGACGCCGTCTGGACCGCCTACACCGCCTCCGGCGACCTGGCCGCCATGTACACCGGCGCCCTGGCCGGGGCTCGCTGGGGCCTGTCCGCCGTCCCCCTCCAGGCCCTGCGGGTCCTGGCCGCGACCACCGACCCCCACACCCTGGTCGCCGACGCCGCCGCCCTGTCCCTGGAGCCCCGCACCGACCGGTGGCCGCACGACAGCGTCCTGGCCACCGAACCCCGCCGCCTGCCGCCCTTCGCCGTCCCCCACCCCCTGGACCCCGATGTCCTGCTCGGCAACATCGACCACCTGCGCGCCCGCCCCGAGACCGTCGACGCCGTGGTCTCGCTGTGCCGCACCCACCCCACCGACGCACCCCACCTGGCCCCCGCCGACTGGATCCGGGTGTGGCTGCACGACAGCCCGCAGGTCAACACCAACCTGCACTTCACCCTGGACGAGGCCGCCGCCGCGGTCGCCGCCCTGCGCGCCGAGGGCAAACGCGTCCTGGTGCACTGCTGGGCCGGGGCCTCGCGCACCCCCGCCGTGGCCGCCCGCTACGCCGCCGCCGGGCTGGGCGCCCCCGTCCTGCCCGCCCTGACCCTGCTCATCCGCACCGTCGGAGGACACCTGGACAACCCCGCCCTGGCCCGCGCCGTCGCCCACCTGAGCGGCCACGACCTCACCGACCCGGCCGCCACCCTGTTCCCCGACGGGATCCCGCCGCGCCGCGCCGACCTGCCCGACCCCCGCATCACCGGCTGAACCCCGGATCACCGACCGGACCCCACCCCGTGACCGGATAGGGACCGTCCGCAACCACGCGGTGAGAAGTTCCACAAACCGCCGCTTTCCGGTACCGTTACCCTGGCGTTACCCTTAGGCTCTGCGCTCAGACCCCGCGTGATGCCACCCGGCGGTCCCCTTGCGGCCCCGCGGCCGGGCCCCGGTACGGCCCGGCACCGGCGGGCGCCGTGCACCCGGCGCGCACCCCCCGCCCTCCTTCGCATGGGCGATGCCGTGCGCGGGCCACCCGAGCGGCCCGCCCTGCCCTGTTCCCGTTCAAAGGACTCCGACGTGGGCGAAAACCAGCCCCAGACCACACCGGCCGACGAGGACACCACCCTCCTCGACGCCACCCCCGGGACCGCGCCCGTGGGACCCCGGGTCGCCGCCAAGCGCGCCCGCCGCAAGCGCACCCTCATCCTCGCCGGCGCCGCCGGCCTGGCCCTGCTCGTGGGCGGCACCGCCACCGCGGCCGTCGTCGCCACCGGCGCCGACCCCCAGAGCGCGGCCAACGCCACCGTCGTCCCCGAGGCCGACCCCGACCCGCTCGTCCCCGCCCAGGGGCAGGGCGAGCCGGACACCGACGCCGCACAGGGCGCGCAGGACGCCGTCGCCGGGGCCACCCAGACCACCAGCGCCGACGCCTCCGACATCAAGGAGGAGCCCGAGCCCGAACCGGAGCAGGAGGCCTCCACCGGAGGCGGCTCCACCGGTGGCTCCACCGGCGGCGGGGGCGGTGAGCCCACCGGCGAGGGCGGCACCTGCGAGGCCTCCTACTACGGGGCCGACTTCGCGGGCCGCACCACCGCCAACGGGGAGACCTTCGACCCCAACGCGATGACCGCCGCGCACAAGACCCTGCCCTTCGGGACCATGGTGCAGGTCACCAACCCCAACAACGGCAAGTCCGTCACCGTGCGCATCAACGACCGCGGACCCTTCATCGCCGGACGCTGCCTGGACCTGTCCACCGCCGCGTTCGACCAGATCATCGGCACCGGCGCCGGCGTCGGCCAGGTGCAGTGGCAGGTCGTCTCCTAGACCCCGCCAACGCCACCGGGCGCCCCGCACCCTCCCCGAGAGTGCGGGGCGCCCGGCGTTCCGGGCACTGCCGGATCCGCGTGTGAGCCCCCGCACGTCCCCACCCCGTGGCACAATCCCCGTCAATCGCAAGATCATCCACCGACACGCGAGGGAGCAGGGGCGTTGTTCCGCACCACCACCGGCTGGGTCGTCTCACCCACCGACCTCGTCGACACCCTCGAATGCGACCACCGCAGCGCCCTCAAGGCCGCGCTGGCCGCCCGGGTCGAGGGCGCCCCCGCCCCCGAACCCGTCGACCCCCTCGTCGCCCACCACGGCCTCCTGCACGAACAGGCCGAACTCGAACGCCTCACCGCCCTGTTCGGCCACGTCGTCCACATCCCCGACCCCCACCCCGACGACGCCTCCCTGGCCGAGGCCGCAGCCGCCACCGCCCACGCCATGGCCCAGGGCGCACCCGTCATCTACCAGGGCTGCTTCCACCACCCCCTGCCCTCCCGCGGACCCGTCCCCGTCGCCTTCCACGGCCGCGCCGACTTCCTCATCCGCGCCGACCTGGACCCCGCCACCGGCAAGCCCCGCCCCGACACCGACCCCGACGAGCCCTTCACCTACGAGCCCTGGGACACCAAACTCGCCCGCCGCCCCGGCCCCGGCGCCGTCGTCCAGCTCGCCGCCTACGCCCACGCCGTCGCCGTCGCCACCGGCCGCACCCCCCGCCGCATGCACCTGCTCACCGGCGACGGCCACACCCACAGCCTGGACACCATCGACTTCACCCCCATCCTGGGCACCGTCACCGACCGGCTCCTGGACTCCCTGGCCACCGACCCCGCCCTGCCCACCCCCACCTGGGGCGCCCCCCGCCCCTCCTGCGACGGCTGCGGCTACTCCACCTGGTGCTCCTCGGGGCGCACCGCCGCCCGCCACCTGTCCCTGGTCGCGGGCCTGCGCACCGACCAGGCCGCCAAACTCATCGACGCCGGCATCGGCACCATCGACGACCTGGCCCGCGCCACCGACGACCAGCGCCCGCCCGCCCTGCCCCGCCGCTCCTTCGAGCAACTGCGCGCCCAGGCCTCGCTACAGGTCCGCCAGGACACCACCCGCACCCCCGACAACCCCCAGGGCACCGTCACCGCCGAGGTCTTCGCCCCCGACGGCCTGGCCTCACTGCCCGCCCCCAGCACCGGCGACGTCTTCTTCGACATGGAGGGCTACCCCTACCACTCCCGCGACGGCGGCCGCGGCCTGGAATACCTCTTCGGCGCCACCACCGAGGACGACCACGGCGCCGAGACCTTCCACACCTTCTGGGCCCACGACCGCGCCCAGGAGAAGAAGGCCCTGGAGGACTTCGTCGACTTCGCCTGCGCCCGCATCGAGGCCGACCCCGACGCGCACATCTACCACTACGCCTCCTACGAGGTCGACCGCCTCAAACACCTCAGCTCCGAGTTCGCCACCCGCGAGGAGGAGGTCAACCGCCTCCTGCGCGAACACCGCCTCGTCGACCTCTACACCGTGGTCCGCAAGAGCCTGCGCGTCTCCCAGCGCTCCTACTCCATCAAGTACCTCGAACCCCTCTACCTGCCCGACGCCCGCTCGGGCGGCGTCACCACCGCCACCTCCAGCATCGACGCCTACGCCGCCCACCTGGCCGCCCTGGAGGCCGGGGACCACGACCGCGCCGCCCAGGTCCTGGCCGACATCGCCGCCTACAACCGCGACGACTGCCACTCCACCGCCCGCCTGCGCGACTGGCTGGAGGAGCACCGCACCCTCCAGGGGATCACCGACCGCCCCGTCGTCCAGCTCGAACTCACCGAGGCCGAGGCCGAGCGCGCCCGCAAGCGCGCCGAACGCCTGGCCCGCCAGGCCGCCCTCACCGAACCCCTCCTGGACCACGTCCCCGACGACCCCGCCGAGCGCACCGAGGAGGACACCGCCCGCGCCTCCCTGGCCGCCCTGGTCGGCTACTACCAGCGCGAGAACCTCCCGCCCTGGCGCGAGCACTACCGCCGCACCAACGCCCCCCTCACCGACCTGGAGACCGACACCGACTGCGCCGTCCCCTGGCAGGTCCGCGCGGGGGAGTGGATCGAACCCACCGGCCGCCAGCGCAAGGCCCGCCGCGAGATCCTCATGCGCCTGGACACCTCCCACCCCCACCCCTTCACCACCGGCCAGGACGTCCACCTGCTCTACCCCGGCGCCCCCGGACAGCCCGCCCTGGCCGCCACCGCCGCCGTCACAGAGGCCCGCCCCGACAGCCTCACCATCGTCGAGACCTGCGACGCCGACGCCCTGCACTTCCGCAACCCCGTCGCCGTCCTGCCCGGCTCCCCGGTCAACCCCGCCCCCAAGGACGGCGCCCTGGAGATCGTCGCCGGACACGCCCTCCAAGAGCTGCCCGAGTGGCCCCGCCACGCCGGACTGGACCTGCTGCGCCGCATCCCCCCGCGCCTGACCCCCGCCGGGCCCCTGCCCGACCCCGCCGACCACGACGGCGACCTCATCGGGGCCACCATCGCCGCCGTCGACCGCCTGGACCACTCCTACCTCGCCGTCCAGGGCCCGCCCGGCGCCGGCAAGACCTACCTCGCCGGGCGCCTGATCACCCACCTGGCCCGCCAGGGCAAGAGCGTGGGCGTGTGCTCCACCAGCCACAAGGCCGTCGAGAACGTCATGTCCGCCGCCCTGCGCGCCGCGGAGGAGGCCGGGATCGACCTGCCCGCCGCCAAACGCGCCAAGTCCAAGAAGGACGCCGACCCCGACCTGCCCTGGGACCAGCCCACCACCCCCCAGGCCCTGGCCGGATGGCGCACCAAGCACACCGCCGAGGGCCGCCCCGTCCTCATCGGCGGCACCGCCTGGGCCATGGCCAACGCCTCCATGGTCGCCGACCCCCTGGACGTCCTCATCATCGACGAGGCCGGGCAGTTCGCCCTGGCCGACACCCTGGCCGTCTCCGCCGCCGCCCGCGACCTGGTCCTTCTGGGCGACCCCCAGCAGCTGCCCCAGGTCGTCCAGGGCACCCACGGCGAGGGCGCCGACGCCTCCGCCCTGCAACACCTCATGGGCGGACGCCAGATCATCGACCCCGCCCGCGGCTACTTCCTGGACCAGACCCGCCGCATGCACCCGGCCGTGTGCGCCCCCGTCTCCGACCTGTCCTACCAGGGCCGCCTGCACGCCCACCCCACCACCGCCCTGCGCACCCTGTCCGCCCACGAACCCGGCCTGTACGCGAACGTGATCGACCACCGGGGCCGCACCACCCACAGCCCCGAGGAGGTCGACGCCGTCGTGGCCGCCGCCACCGCCCTGGTCGCCGACAAGGTCACCCCGGGCCCCGACGCCGACCCCCGCCCGCTCACCGGCCACGACATCCTCGTGGTCGCCCCCTACAACCTCCAGGTGCGGGCCCTGCGCCGCGCCCTGGCCCGCGCCGCCGAGGCCGACCCCGCCCTGGAGGGGATCCGGGTCGGCACCGTCGACCGCTTCCAGGGCCAGGAGGCCCCGGCCGTCATCTGCTCCATGACCACCTCCGACGCCGCGGAGACCAGCCGCGGCACCGCGTTCGTCCTGGACCGCAACCGCCTCAACGTCGCCCTGTCCCGGGCCCAGCTGATCGCCGTGCTCGTCCACTCCCCGCACCTGGCCGCCACCGCCCCGCGCAGCATCGAGGAACTGCGCCTGCTGGCCTCCTTCACCCGCCTGAGCACGGCGGCCCGCCCCTGGCCCGACCACCGGTGACGACACACCGCCACCGGTTTCGGACACCCGCCGGGTGGAGTACGTTTTACAGAGCACGCCCCCTGCCACGGCCGGTCCGAACGATCGCCGGGCAGTGCGCCGCGCGTGCGCGACGGCCCACCCCGACCCGTTCTCGAAAGGCACCCCGGCCCCCGTGTCCGACAGTCCCTCCGCCTCCGGCGGTGGCCGCAACACCCGCCACCCCACCGGAATCCGCGTCGTCGTCATCATCCTGGCCCTGATGGCCCTGTCCCTGGGACCCGCCGGGTACCTCATGGGCGCCAACGCCCAGGCCCACGCCGGGTCGGCCGCCGAGTGGTACACCCTCTCCTTCGGCGCGTTCGTCGGCATCCCCCTGCTGGCCGCCGCCGTGGCCACCGTCGCCGGGGACCGCAGGGCCGCCCTGTGGTCGCTGGTGCTGCTGGCCTGGCCGGTGGTGTTCGTGTCCCTGATCCACTTCACCCCCCTGGGCGGGTAGGCTCCCGGGCGTGTCACCCAAGAAACGCAGGCAGCGCAAGCCGCGCCGGGACCACGACCGCGGCCCCGTCCCCGAGCGCGCCGACGAGGACACCGGCCGGGGGCCCGGCGCCGAGGCCAAGGGGAAGGTGTCGCGCACCCCGATGGTCGTCGACGACCCGCCCGACCGGCGCATCACCGCCCTGTGGGTGGTGCTGGGCCTGCTCTGGGGCCTGGGCTCCCCGCTGGCGCTGGCGGTACTGCTGTTCACCACCCTGGACGCCGGCGCCGTCGACCCGGCCGACGCCGCCGCCGGGGAGGCGGCGGTGCGCTCCATCGGCACCGCCCTGATCTGGCTGCTGGCCCTGGCCCTGGCCGTGCCCGCGCTCTCGGCCGTCGCCGCCGTCGTGCTGCGCCGCAAGATCGCCGCGATCGGGTTCACCACCGCCCTGGTCATCTCCGCCGCCCTGGTCTTCTGGGCGATGCCCCCGGCCGAGCTGTGGGACGCCCTGCGCACCCACCTGTCCGGCTGACACCCCCACCGAGAGAGAGGCCCCGTGGACGCACCCGAACGCCCCGTGGCCCTGCCCGACGCCGTGCGCACCCGCCTGGCCGCGGGCACCCACAGCGTCCTGGTGGACGCCCGCGCCCTGGAGCGGGTGCGCGAGCGCTTCGACGACGACCAGGCCCGCGCCCTGGGCCGGTACCTGGCCAACGCCCAGTCGCCCAACACGCTGCGCGCCTACCGCACCGACTGGACCGCGTTCACCGCCTGGTGCCTGTCCGAGGGCCGCACCGCCCTGCCGGCCGAGGCGGTCGACGTGGCGGTGTACCTGGCCGCCTGCGCCCAGGCCCGCACCCCCGACGGGCGCCTGGCCCTGGCCCCGGCCAGCATCGAGCGCCGGGCCGCGGCCATCGCCGCCGTGCACGGCGCCCACGGCCTGGAATCGCCCACCCGCGCCGAGGTGGTGCGCCTGACCCTGCGGGGTATCCGCCGCACCCGCCGGGCCCGCCCCCGCCGAAAAGACCCGGTGGTGCTGGCCACGCTGGAGGCGCTGCTGGCCCACCGCCCGCCCGACGGGTACCCGGGCGGCATCACCCGGCGCCGCGACACCGTGCTGCTGCTCACCGGGTTCGCGGGGGCGCTGCGCCGTTCGGAGCTGGCGCGGATCACCTTCGACGACATCACGGTGCGCACCGACCCGGCGGGCGGGGCCACCACGCTGCTGGTGGCGCTGGGCGCCACCAAGACCGACCAGGAGGGGCGGCGCGGCCAGGTCGTGGCGCTGCCTCGGGGCCGTCACCGGCACACCTGCCCGGTGTGCGCGCTGGCCGACTGGGCCGAGCTGCGCACCGCACATCTTCAGGGCGGGGACGGGGCGGTGCGCGCCCTGCTCGCCGCCTCCGCCGACCTGCCGCCGGCCGCCGCCCACCGCTGCGGGGCCCTCGCGCAGGGGGACCTGGCGGCGCTGGCCGACGGGGCGGGTCGGCCGCTGCTGGTCCCCGTCTCGCGCCACGGCGCCCTGGGCGCCAGGGCCATGACCGGCCAGTCGGTGGGGGACACGGTCAAGAAGTACGCCGCCCGCGCCGGGCTGGACCCCGACGCGTTCGGCGGCCACTCCCTGCGCGCCGGATTCGCCACCCAAGCGGCGCTGGGCGGGGCCGCCGACCGTGAGATCATGCGTCAGGGGCGCTGGACCAACCCGCGCACGGTGCACGACTACATCCGCAGCGCGGACCCGCTGGACGACAACGCGGTGACCCGCCTGGGACTGTGAGACGACACCGGTGGGAGGACTCGTCTCGAATCGTCAACAAACCCACCAGTGAGGACGGAAAACCGCACTTATCGTGCGATCCTTCACTCACGACACATTAGGTTGGTTGCGTGAGAAAGGGGACGGGCCCATGGTCGACGAATTCCGCGCGGCATTCCAACAACTGATCGACGCGTCGGTGGCCGCCGACCCCGGACAGTTCCCCTCCGCGGTCCACCGGGTCCTGCTGCTGGCCTCACAGATCCCCGTCTCCGAACGCGAACTCGCCCTGGAGGCCCTGACCCCCCTCCTCACCGGCGAACACGCCGCCCCCGGCATCACCGCCGACCTGTGCGTCGTCGCCGGGGCCCTCGTCGAGATGGGCACCGACCCCGGACCCGCCGGCCCCGAGGTCCTGCGCCGCCTGCGCGCCATCGGCCGCGGCGCCATCGTCTTCGCCCGCGCCTGGAACCGCACCGGCGGTGGCGAGCCCCCCGACTCCGACTCCGTCACCGCCGCCGACGAGAACCGCGTCGCCACCGACCTGGGCGCCGACGCCCCCGGCGCCACCATGTGCTGGTGGACCATCGCCCGCCACGCCCTGGCCGCCAAGACCATGCTCACCCACTCCAGCGTGCGCTCCCACGCACGCCGCGACCCCACCCTGCACGCCGAACTCGTCGCCGTCGCCAACCAGCTCGGCGACCACCTCACCGACCTCCAGGAGGTCCGCGCCCTGCTGCGCATGGCCGAGGCCGGCTCCGCCCTGGTCCTGGACCGCCACTCCGGCCGCGCCTTCCGCGTCCTCTTCGACGGCATCGGCGACAACTTCCAGCTCCACACCCTGCTCGCCGACGCCCTGGTCGGACCCAACGGCATGGGCCTGGCCGGCGACCCCCCGGACCCGCGCTGGGTGCGCGCCTTCCGCGACGCCGACCCCGACCCGGCCGCCCGCACCGTCCGCGGCTGGTGGAACCTGGTCGCCCACGACGGCACCTGGGTGTGGAACGAGGGCGTCCCCGCCGAGATCCCCACCCTGGAGGGCGAACACGTCCTGGTCCTGGACGAGCAGCCCTACCCCCGCTCCTGGAACGCCCGCCGCCGCCACACCCTGGTCTCGGGCTGGCTGGAGGTGGAGGGAGAGCTCTCCCCCGAGGAGGCCGCCCTGTGGTGGAAGCGGGTCGCCCCGGCCGAACCGGCCATCCCCGACGCCACCACCGAGGACGCCACCCCCATCCCCGAGCCGGTCCTGGCCGAGGAGACCACCGCCGCCGACCGCGTCCGCGGCTTCCTGCCCCCCGAACCCGAGACCGAACCCCGCGCGCAGCGCCCCGCACCGGCCCCCGAGCGCGCACCCGCGCCCGAGCCCGCACGGCCCCCGGCCCGCCCGGCGCCCACCGCCGAGCCGCCCCGCACCGGCCTGCCGCCGCTGCCGCCCGGGGTCTCCAACAGCTCCGCCTGGGGCCCCACCTGGCGCTGAACCGATAGCGAACA
>NZ_JBJJBV010000208.1:0-11996 GCF_045446735.1 Nocardiopsis protaetiae | reverse complement strand
CTGTTCCGGAGTCTGGAGGATTTGGAGCAGGTGATCAACGCGCATCTGCGTCTGGTGCGCAAGCGCACCGATCTGCTGCGGGGGTTCATCGAGTCGGTCGGCTTGGAACCCTCACCGTTTCCGTCAACCGCATAATCAAAGATCAGTAGCAGGCCTGAGCCGCCCGGGCGAAGTGGCGCTCTTCGGCCAGCGCCACCAGGTATTTGAGCTGGCTCAGCAACATGCCCACACATTACCGGCGCCTATGGCAGCGAACAAGGGACGCCCCGTCCCCGGCATCCGACGCCCTGGCCGGTCCACGCCGACTGCCAGGACGTCAGGCCGCCAGGCCGCCAAGACGCCACCGGCACCCATAACCGCACCGCAGAACCCGTCGATAACCGCGGTTTATGGCTCGGTCCACCGAATCTATTTGACCGCGGATCAGGCGCGGAGGAAAGTGGATATCAAGCACCGCAAAAACGTCCGACGGACGAATGAAAAGAAAGTCCGGAAGAGCCCGGCAAGACATTCCCCACCGCCCGGACTTTCCCAGCCACGCGCAAAGACGGAGATGACCATGGCGAAGATCGTTTGTGTCCTCTACGACGACCCGGTCGACGGATACCCCCGCACCTACGCCCGCGACGGCGTCCCCCCGATCGAGAGCTACCCCGGCGGCCAGACCGCCCCCACCCCCCAGGGCCTCGACTTCACCCCCGGTCAGCTGCTCGGAAGCGTCTCCGGCGAGCTGGGCCTGCGGCGCTTCCTGGAGTCGCGCGGCCACACCCTCGTGGTCACCTCCGACAAGGAGGGCCCCGACTCCGTCCTCGACCGCGAGCTGCCCGACGCCGACGTCGTCATCTCCCAGCCGTTCTGGCCCGCGTACATGACGCGGGAGCGGATCGCCGAGGCCCCGAACCTCCGCCTGATCATCACCGCGGGGATCGGCTCCGACCACACCGACCTGCCCGCCGCGATCGAACGCGGGATCACCGTCGCCGAGGTGACCTACTCCAACAGCATCAGCGTCGCCGAGCACGTGGTGATGATGATCCTGTCCCTGGTCCGCAACTACCTCCCGTCCTACCAAACGGTCCTGGACGGCGGCTGGAACATCGCCGACTGCGTGGCTCGGTCCTACGACCTGGAGGGCATGCACGTCGGCACGGTCGCCGCCGGGCGGATCGGGACGGCCGTCCTGCGCAGGCTCAAGCCGTTCGACGTGCACCTGCACTACACCGACAAGCACCGGCTCCCGGAGGAGACCGAACGCGAACTGGGGCTGACCTACCACCCCACCGCCCACGACATGGTGCCCCACTGCGACGTGGTGACCGTCAACGCCCCGCTCCACCCCGAGACCGAGCACCTCTTCGACGACGAGCTGCTGGGCACGATGCGGCGCGGCGCCTACCTCATCAACACCGCCCGGGCCAGGATCTGCGACCGCGACGCCGTCGTGCGGGCCCTGGAGAGCGGGCGGCTCGCCGGGTACGCCGGGGACGTCTGGTACCCGCAGCCAGCGCCGAGCGACCACCCGTGGCGGACCATGCCCCACCACGGGATGACCCCGCACACCTCCGGAACGTCGCTGTCGGCGCAGGCCCGCTACGCGACCGGGACCCGGGAGATCCTGGAGTCCTGGCTGGACGGGCGCCCGATCCGCGACGAGTACCTGATCGTCCAGGGCGGGGCCCTCGCGGGCGCCGGCGCGCACTCCTACACCGCCGACCCCTCCTGACCCCACCGGGCCGGCCGCACGGAACCGCCCGGGTCCGGAGCCCCCACCGGACCCGGGTCGGCACCTCCCGGAACGACGTCGACCCGGGTGATCGCGCTGATGAAGCGCGCACCGCACCGGTCGCCCGGGCTCACCAGCTGCGGCCCGTTCTCCCCCAGCGGCACGCCGTCCATCGCCGTGGCCAGCAGGAACGGCGCACCCGCGAACTCCGGATCGATCTCGGCCCACGACACGGCCGCGCGGTGCCCGTCCCTTCCCCGCAACCGGACGACGCAGTGGGCGCGCGTCCGGCGCGGCATCTCGGACATCAGCGGTGCCAGCGCGGTCAGGACCTCGTACAGGAGCGGGCCCCGGAAGACGTGGCGTCGCGGCCCGGAGGTCGCGCAGAGGAACTCGGCCGTCGCCGTCCGGTGCCGGAAGGGGCTCAGGTCCGTGACCTCGACGTTCCTGGACACGCTCTCCGACCTGGTGGTGAGCACGAACCGGGGGTGGTCGGCGACCTGCCGGGGCTCGGGCACGAGCAGCGGGGAGGTCTGCGGCTCAAGGTCCATACGACCGGTCTCCGTCTCGTCGTCCGGGGACCGGCGAGGGGTCTGCCGTGCCGATCCGTTGCCGACACCATTCCCCGGATCGCCTCGCCCATGGCTTCTGCGACCCGAGTATCATCTTTGCGTTAGGTTCTGCGAGCTTTCAACCCGTTCTTCCTCGCATAACAGATCCTCCACCCCTACTCCGGGGAACGGAAAAGGGCCGCCCCGAAGGACGGCCCTTCCCAGCGCTCAGCCGCTCAGTCGCTCAGCGGACGATCTTGCGCAGCACCCGGCGCCCCAGCCCCGGGGTGAACCAGCGCAGCTTGCGCTCGGCCCGGCGGGCACGGGCCCGCATGCGCTCGACCTCGGCGAGCGCCTGGTCGAGCTTGCGGCGCAGCGCCTCGGGGCTCTCGTTCCTGCGCGCCGGGGCGCCCTCCTCCGGCTCGGGGACCGTGAACTCCTCCCCCGACAGCCAGTGGGTGCCGTACAGCTCCTCCACGGCCCGGTCCGCCGCCGCGCCCGGGCTCACCGCACCCGCGCCACCCGCCGCCGTACCAGCCCCCAGGTGCCCGACCCGCGCGAACGCCGCCCGCCGCTCCAGCCGCAGCACCCCGTCCACCGCGCGCGAGGCGCCCGGCGGCGGGGCGCACAGCAGCCCCGCCCGTTCCTTGTCGGCGAGCCGCGCCATGTCGGCCACCGCCGTGGACGTCAGGCGGGTCCCCGCCGGGGCGTGCAGCACGAAGGTGACCCGCGGGTCGGCCTCGGGGGCCTCCTCGACCAGCCGCACCCGGGGGTCCCCCCGGAACGACTCCCCGATCAGCCGCAGGTCCAGCAGCTCCTCGTCCAGCGGCGAGCGCCGACCCTCGGCCAGCTCCCCCCACGGCCCCACCAGCCACAGCCGCAGGTCGGGCGTGGTCCCGTTCAACAGAGCGGCGGCCGTGACCTCCACGTCCTCCAGGCTCCGCCCCGCGACGTCGATGACCGCGTCGACGTAGGGCACCTCCCAGGACCGGTCCGGGTTCTTGCGGCGCAGCCGGAAGTCCGGGACCCGGTTGGACACGTACGGGGTGCGGTACCGCATCCCCGCGTCGCGGCGGGTCTGCATCTGGGAGCGCCCCAGGTGCCAGCTGCTCGTCTCCAGGTCGGGGATGAACACGGCGCCCTGCTGCGACACCCGGTAGGCGAACTCGGTGTCGCCGCCCAGCACCATCGCCGCGTCCATGCCGCCCGCGGCGTCGAACAGGGTCCGGTGCAGCGACCCGGTGGCCCCCGTGAACACCCGGTAGGCCTGGTGGGCGGCGGTGCGCAGCACGTTGCTGCCGTCGATGATCTTCTCGACCCAGTGCGTGTCGGCGCTCTGCCGGTCGAACAGCTCCCCGGCCCGCCCCGCGGCGACCTCGTCGCGGACGTGTTCGGGGGTCATGGCGTCGGGGTCGAAGTCCACGAACAGCTTGTGCCCCAGGGCCACCCCGTAGTCCACGAGGTGGTGCCAGCGCATCTGCGACTCCACGTGCTCGCGGTACACGAGCATGTCGGCGTCCAGCCGCAGCACGACCTGCCCGGAGGAGGCCTCCACCCCGGTCTGGAACGCGTGGGCCGACCCCCAGCCGCCGGGGGCCGAGGTGATCAGCCGGGTGTTCTCCGGCACCACCGGCGGCAACACGAGCGGTTCGGGCGAGCCGTCGTCCACCACGACCACCTCCATGAGGTGTGCCGGGTAGCTCTGGCCGGCCAGGGCGGCCAGCACGAACGCCAGCTTCTCGGGGTGCCCGTGGGAGGGGATGACGACGCTGACCGACAGGGTCGGCGTCCACGCGCCCAGGGCGGCCGGGGTGAGCGGCGCGTAGTCGTTGCGAACCAGGCGCGGCTGGCCGGAGAAGTCCACCTCCCCCCGCGGCAGGGTGGCCGGCGAAGGTGCGGCGACCGGCTCCGGGCCGGTTTCCAGAGTGGTCAACGGAGTTCCCCCGTGTACTCGGTGACGGGTCGGCCGAAGGGCGCGGGCTCTCCCTCCAGGAGGGCGCTCGGGCGCCAGCCGAACCACTGTCGGATGCGGTTGCGCAGGAAGAAGGCCATGTCCTCGGACCAGGTGTGGCCGCCGCCGGTGCGGCGGAGCACGTACCCCAGCCCGTGGCCGCGGTAGATGCGGCCGCCGCCGCGCATGACGGCGATGAGGAGTTGGGTGTCGATGGAGCGGGGCACCGGGCGGAAGCCGCCGGTCTCCTCCAGGACCGCCCGGTCCGTGAGGATGGTGCCCCCGGCGATGAACCGGCTGGAGGATTCGGACCGGCCCTCCCGCCAGAGGGTCAGGTCGACCTCCTGGAGGTAGACGAAGTCCTGGCCGACGCCGAGGAGTTCGGCGCCGGAGTAGGTGCGGGCCAGGACGAGGTCGGCGAGGTGGTCGGGGCCGTACCAGTCGTCGTCGTCCCACTTGGACACGAGGTCGCCGGAGGTACGGGCGACCGCATCGTTGAGCACGGAGCCGAAGACCTTGTCGGCGGGCGCCTCGCACAGCACCAGGGGCCGCCCGGTGGCCTCGTACCCGGCGATGGCGGCGGCCACCTCGGGCAGGGAGGCGGGGAAGCCGTGCAGGGTGAGGACGAGTTCGACGTCCACCCCGCGCTGGCGGGCGATCTGGGCGAGGGCGAAGCCGACCATCTCGGGGCGGCGGGTGCACAGGATCACGGACACGGTGGGCGCGGGCGGCACGGGCACCCCGGCCCGGGCGCCCAGGGTCCGCCACCGGGAGCGCGTCCCGTGCAGGCGCAGGGCGGTGCGGCGCAGGAGAACGCTGTACTCCTCCCGCCGCAGCGGGTCGGCCAGCTCCTCGGCGTCGGCACCGGTGACCAGGTCGGCCAGGGGCGCGCCGAGCCCGGCGGCCCAGGCGGGGAGCGGTCCGCCGACCAGCGGGACCCCGCCGGCCGCGAGGGAGGCGACGGCGCGGACGGCGGCGGTGGGCCCGGTGTGCCCGGACCAGTCCACGCGGACGCCGCGCAGGTGGCGGATCCGGGACAGGTCCACGTCGGTGACGGTGCCGTCCGGTGCCACCACGACCAGGTCCTTCTTACCCTGGCGGACCACGGCGCGGTCGCCGTGGACGGTGAGGTCGCCCATCGGCCCGCCCGCGTCCTTGGAGAACCCGATCGGGTTGACGGTGAGCTCGTCGACGGGGGCGATGTCCGCCGGGTCCGCGGTCTCCCGGACGCGGGAGCCGCCGGGCGCCGCGATCCGCTCCCAGGCGTCGGCGCCGGTGGTGCGCCGGTCCAGCACCGGCACCGCCTCGTCGGTCCACTCGGGCGGGGTCCCCTCCCCCACCCGCAGGGCCAGGTCGCCGACCGGGGTGACCCGGCGCAGCGGGACCGGCCCGGCCGCCGCGACACCGCGGGCGCCGGTGTCGCCGGGCCGCCACAGCGCGGCCTCGGGACCCGACAGGGCGGCCAGCGGCGCCAGGGCCGGGCCACGGCGCCGCCCCCGGGTCCCGGACCACACCGCGTCCAGCACCTGCGGGGTCTCCACCCCGTTGGGGAAGAACAGCTCGCACAGCCACCCGCCGCGTCCGGCCCGGCGCACCCGCACCTCCTGGAGTTCGCGCCACTGGCCCATGCCCGGGGAGGCGGGCAGCGGCGGCTCCTGGTGGCCGGGGGTGTCCACGATCGCGACGACCACCTGGACGGCGCGCGGCAGGTCGGCCGCGGCGGTCAGGGAGCGGTGCAGGTCGGCGGGGGTCGCGGCGACGACCGCCACCAGGCCCGCCTCGGGCCCGCTGTCGCGCTCCCAGAGGTTGCGCAGCTCCAGCGGTTCGCCCGGGACCCGGGTGTCCAGGTCCACGACCGCGTCGACCGGGGTGAGCGGCAGTCCGTCCAGGTGGTCGCGGGCGCCCGCGCCGGTGTGGCACAGCAGGGCGGTCTCGGTGCCGCGGGCGCGCAGGGCGTCCCGCAGGGCGGTGGTGATCATCCAGACCTCGTGGGTGTCGGTGCGGTGGTGCGGGTAGTGCGGGGCGGGTCAGAGCCCTGTGCGTCAAACCCCCTTGCGGCCGAACACGTGCGCCCCCTTCTCCGCCTGCTCCTCGGTGCGGTGGAACTCGGGGTGGTCGGCCAGCCAGCGCTCGCCGACCGCGCGCTCCTCCGGGCGGTCGGCGTCGTCCAGGACGAACACGACGTCCTCGGTGCAGTGCGCCAGCAGCCGCGGCAGCGCCGGGTAGCGGACCTGGAGGCCGGTGGCCTGGGGCGGGCCGTCGACGAACACCACGCCCACCTCGGCCAGGTCGGTCAGGGCGGAGGTGTCGTACCAACGGTCGGCGGTGGTGCGCTCCTTGCCGTCGACGGTGACGGTGTCGGTGTCGATCGGGGTGAGGGGCGCGTGGCGGACCTCGACGATGTCGTCGAGCCCGTGGGAGGCGACCAGGGCTCGGCTGAGTTCGGCGTAGCGGGCGTCGTGCTCCAGGGCGACGAGGCGGCCGCCGCCGGCCCGGCGCAGCGCGTAGCCGAGCCAGACGCTGGAGGCGCCGCTGCCGCACTCCACGACGGTGGCGGGGCGCAGCCGCTCGATGTGGCGGACCAGGACGCGCAGCACGTCGGGTGAGGCGGCCCAGCCGCGCAGCGGCGGCATGAACGGGGCGGTGTCCAGGTGGTCGCGCAGCTCGGTCCAGGCGACCTGCTGCTCGTAGTCGGCGCGGCCCTGGAGCTCGACGGCGCGGCGCAGCTCGCGGGAGGCCTTGGGCAGCGCGTGGTCGGTGACGCGGGTGACGCGCTCGCGCAGGTCCTTGAGGGAGCGCTGCGTCTCCAGCCGGTCCTCGCCCAGGGCCTGGGAGACGGTGCGGGCGTGTTCGCGCACCGACTCCTCCAGGGCGCGCACCGAGCGGCGCACCAGGATCAGACCCAGCCCGAGCCCGCCGGCCAGGGCGGCGAGCAGGGCCAGGGCGACTAGGGTGCCCGCCTCCACCCAGGTGATCAGGCCCAGGGCCGCCGCGGCGACCAGGGCGGCCGCGGCGAGCGGGCCGACGACGGCGGTGAGGACCAGGAGGGGGCGCAGTAGGCGGCGCAGCGAACGCATGGCGGGCATCTCCACGGGGGATGGTGGGCTGGCGAGGAACGATGGGGGAGCTCCCGAGCGCGCCCGACCGAACGGAAGGGGTGGGGCATCGACGACATGAACAGCCCTCGCGAACAAGAGACCACCTTGCGCGGATCGTTGAAACCCGCATGCGGGGCAATTCTCCCGTTGTTCATCGGAAGATCACCGTCGACGGGCCGTGGCGCCCTCAAGAGTTCTCCGTTGCGTTGCCCTGCCCGGTGGCCGCCACCAGAGCCTCCTCCACGACCGGGACGAGGGTGCGGGCGTAGGTGGCGGTCATGTGGGAGTGGTCCCAGTACACGAGGATGTTGCCGACGACCGCGTCGCACCGTTCACCGGGGCACACGTGCTCGGTGAGGTCCACCAGGGTGACGTTGGCGGGCAGTTCGCCGCGCTCGGCGAGCACGGCGGCCGGGTCGCGTTCGGCGTGCGAGTAACCGAGCGGGTCGGTGCAGGCCTCGGCCGGGCCGTCGGACACGCACTCGGCCCCGGCGTAGGAGCGGCGGGGCAGGTCGCGCATCCCGATGACGTCGATGCCCATCACGCCCAGCTGCCGCCAGCGCTCCACGAACCCGTCCGGGGTCACCTCCCCGTTGGCGCTGGCCCGGGTGGAGGAGGTGAACACGGCGTCGGGGCGCAGCCGCTCCAGTTCCTCCATGGCCCGGGCGTCCCACTCCTGGCATTCGGTGAACACGCGCCCCTGGGTGTAGGGGACGTCGGCGCTGAACTGGCACCCGCTCTTGGTGAACGACACCAGGCGCCACCCGTGCGCCAGGGCGACCTCCTCCAGCGCCGGGTACCAGTGGGCGGTGCGCGAGGCACCGACCATGGCGATCGTGTACTCGGCGTCCTCGGGCCCGGCCCAGCAGATGACCGGTTCGGTGGCCCGCAGGTCCACGTGGCAGCCCTGGAGGTGGTGGTCGGACAGGTCGTCCTGGGCGTCGAGGGGGTCGGGGACCACCGGCAGGTCGGGCAGCACGGTGGCCAGCTCGGGGTGGGTGACCAGGGCGGCCCCGGGGTAGTCGACGGGTTCGATGACGCGTTCGGCGCGCTCGCGCCGCTCCGCGACGATCCGGTCCGACCAGTGGGAGCCGACGACCAGGGCGGGGGCGATGACCAGGACCGCCATCGCCGCCGACCAGACCGGCAGCCACGGCCGGGACACCATCCGGCTCAGGCGCTCGGCCCCGCCCTCGACGGCCTTGGAGGTCACCCAGGCCAGCGCCAGCGACAGGGCGAGCACGGCCGCCCCGCCCAGCGGGGTGGCCAGGGAGCGGCCGGTGAGCTGGAGGTACACCACGAGGATCGGCCAGTGCCACAGGTACAGGGCGTACGACAGCCCGCCCAGGGCCATCAGCGGGCGCCAGGTGAGCACCCGGTGGACGCCGAACCGGCCGCCCACGCCCCCGCCCACGCCGCTCCCGCCGCCGTCCCCGGCGACGATGACGGCGGCCGCGGCGAGCGTCGGCCACAGGGCGGCGTACCCGGGGAACAGCGAGGACACCGGCAGCAGCACCCCGCACAGGACCAGGGCGGCCAGCCCGCCCCAGCCCAGCGCCAGCCGCACCGGCCCGGGCGGGGTGATCCGGTGGACGACCAGGGCCAGCACCCCGCCCAGGGCCAGCTCCCACAGGCGGGCGCCGGTGTCGAAGTACGCCCAGGGCTGGTCGACGGCGGTGATCCACATCGAGTACCCCAGCGAGAGCACCAGTACGGTGCCGATCGCGACCAGCGCGGCCCGGCGGATCCCGTCGCGGCCCGCGGTCAGCAGGGCCGCTCCCAGCAGCAGCGGCCACAGCAGGTAGAACTGGCCCTGGATGGACAGCGACCAGAAGTGCTGCACCGGGCTGGGCGCCCCCTCGCGGGCCAGGTAGTCGACGGCCGCGGCGGCCAGCGCCCAGTTCTCGTGGTAGAGCGCCGACGCGTACACCTCGGCGATGACGTCCGGCCAGCGCGACCGCGGCAGCCACAGGTACGCCATGGCCAGAACCGCCGCCAGCACCACGCCGACGGCCGGGGTCAGCCGTCGCAGCAGCCGGGTCCAGAACGCGAACGGGGCGATCCGCCCGTCGCGCTCGGCCGCCCGCACCAGCGACCCGGTGATGAGGAACCCGGTGAGGAACAGGAAGACGTCCACGCCCCCCGAGACCCGGCCGAACCAGATGTGGTAGACGGCGACCAGCAGGACGGCGACGGCGCGCAGCCCCTCGATCTCCGGGCGGAACCCGCCGCGCGGGGAAACGCGGTGCTCGGCGGTACCGCGTTCGGAAGTGGACATGGACGTGCCTCGGGATGTGCGAGATGACCGGGAAGTGGCGTCGGATCATCGCCCACCGGCCGGAACGGGCGGTGAACGCCCCTCCAACGCCCGGCGACGTACGCCCGGCGACATTAACCGAATCTCCGAAAAGACCCGCCCTCCCTTATCTCGGGAGATTCATACCGTACGAACACGATTCCCCACAGAAAGTGCACCACTACGGAGGGTGCCCTGTCGTTTATTCCCGGCCCCGGGTGTCGGCAGCCTGACACCGGAAGCCCCGCCATGCGGCTGATAGCTTGCTGCCTAGCGATCCTTCGCTGGTAAGTGACGACGAACCGCTTCATCGGAAAGGTGCGTCAGAGATGTCTGCGCCATACACGCTCCCCGAGCTGCCCTACGACTACGCGGCCCTGGAGCCGTGGATCTCCGGTCAGATCATGGAGCTGCACCACGACAAGCACCACGCCGCCTACGTCGCGGGTGCCAACTCGGCGCTGGAGCAGCTGGCCGAAGCCCGCGACAAGGGCGACTTCGGTACCGTGACCCAGCTGGAGAAGAACCTCGCGTTCCACCTCGGCGGCCACGTCAACCACAGCGTCTTCTGGAAGAACCTGTCCGCCGAGGGCGGGGACAAGCCCGAGGGCGAGCTCGGTGCCGCCATCGACGACCAGTTCGGCTCCTTCGACGCCTTCCGCGCCCACTTCAACGCGGCCGCGGCGAGCCTCCAGGGCTCCGGCTGGGCGTTCCTGGCCTGGGACGCGCTGGGTCAGCGCCTCATCATCGAGCAGCTCTACGACCAGCAGGGCAACGCCGCGCTGAGCTCGGTGCCGCTGCTCATGCTGGACATGTGGGAGCACGCGTTCTACCTGCAGTACAAGAACGTGAAGGCCGACTACATCAAGGCGTTCTGGAACGTGGTCAACTGGGCCGACGTCCAGGAGCGCTTCGAGGCCGCGCGCAAGGTCCGGATCGGCTAGCCGACCTGCCCTGCGACACCGAAGCCGCCCACGGGACAGGATCCCGTGGGCGGCTTCGTCGTTGCGGCGGCCGGAGTTCCTGCGGTCAGACCACCAGCGGCACCGGCGCGCTGACCGGCCCGTGCCGGTCCAGCTCGCGCCAGGCCCGCGACAGCCGCCAGACGACCTCCTCGCGCTCGGCGGCGTCGGCGGACACCGGCAGCCGGAAGAACCGGTCGTGCCGGTCGTCCGGGGAGGCCGACATCAGCGGCCCCGGCACCAGTTCGAGCCCGTGGCAGAGCGCGACCTGGGCGTAGGCCCGGGAGTCGATCCCCGGCAGCTCGATCCACAGGGCGGCGCCGCCGTCGGGCCGCCGCCACCGCCAGTCGGGCAGGTCGCGGCGGAGCATCCCCTCCAGGTGGTCCATGGCCCCGGCGAGGTGGTCCGAGCGCTCCCGGGCGAGCCGGTCGTAGTCGGCCAGCAGGCGCACGGCGACGACCTGGTCCAGCAGCGGTCCGGCCAGGTCGGCCAGGACCTTGCGGCGGCTGAGCCGCACCGCCATCTCGGCCGGGGCGCGCAGCCAGCCCAGGCGCAGCCCCGCCCAGGCCACCTTGGACAGCGAGTCCACGCTGATGACCTCGGCGCCCCGCGGCGCGTGGGCGGCCAGCGGCGGCGGCTCCTGCGGGTGGCGGATGCCGGTGTAGGCGGCGTCCTCCAGGATCGGCACCCCGGTCCGGGCCGACAGCTCGCCCAGTTCGCGGCGGCGGGCCGCGGACATCATCGTGCCGGTCGGGTTGTGGTACGAGGGCATCACGTAGATCAGGTGCGGCGCGTGCTCGGCGACGGCCCGGCGCACCCCGTTGATGTCGATGCCCTGGTCGTCGAGCGGCACGGGCACGAACCGGGCGCCCCGGTCGCTCATCAGGTCCAGGCAGCCGGCGAAGCCGGGGTCCTCCACCACCACCGGCGAGCCCTTGCGCAGGTAGAGCTGGGTGACCAGGGAGATGGCCTGGTGGGCGCCGGTGGTGACGACGATCTGGTCGGCGGTGGTGGGCAGGCCGCGGTCGGTGTGGAAGTCGGCGATGGCCTGGCGCAGCGCGGGCAGCCCGCGCGGGTGGTAGGTGCCCTCGGCGAGCAGCGGGCCCAGGTCGTCCATGCTCTCCCGGATGATCTCCTCGACCGCGGGCAGGGCCGGGGTGCTCATACAGGAGAGGGAGATGAGGTCGGCGTCGCGCTCGATGAGGTTGCGGTACATGTACTGGCCGACGCCGTTGGCCGCCCAGCCGTCGGCGCGCACCGGCGCGATCCGGCTGCTGACCCGGGTGCCGCTGCCCTGTCGGCTGTCGAAGACGCCCTCGGAGCGCAGCAGGTCGTAGGCGGAGACCACGGTGGTGCGGCTGACCCGCAGCGCCGTCGCCAGGACGCGTTCGGAGGGGAGTCGCTCGCCGGGGGCG
>NZ_JBJJBV010000207.1:0-11888 GCF_045446735.1 Nocardiopsis protaetiae | reverse complement strand
CGCCCCTCCCCCGCCCTGCTCCGCCACGCACTGAGCCGCGTGCGCCAAGTGCGAGGGGGACCAGGTGGCGTTCGGCGCGCGGATCGGCAAAGCTGGGGCGCATGATCTCGGTGGTACAGAATGTGGCGATCGACTGTGCGGACGCCTACGAACTGGCGCGGTTCTGGAGCGCTGTGACCGGCCGCCCCCTCCATCCAGAGGACAGGCCCGGTGAACCGGAGACACAGGTGCTCTTGGCGGAAGGTCCGGTGCTGCACTTCAACCAGGTTCCCGAGCCAAAGACGATCAAAAACCGGATTCACCTGTGTCTGCGCCCTGAGACCTCGCGGGATCAGGAGGTGGAACGGCTTCTGGGTCTGGGCGCCACCTTCGTCGCCGACCACCGCAACCCCGACGGCTCGGGGTGGGCGGTGCTCGCCGACCCCGAGGGCAACGAGTTCTGTGTCCTGCGCAGCGAGTCCGACCGGGCCGCCGCACATGCCTGACGGGGTTCGGTGACACGGCGCTTCCGGGGGTGAACCGCTTCGACGGCCACTCCCGCCGTGCCATTCGGCGCGTACACCGCCGGGTTCGCGAACCCTGCATGCGGAGCACCACCGGTAGCAGGAGCGCCTCCGGTGGTGAGTGGACGACGGGTCGGATCCGTGGCCCCCGACCGCACGGTGTCGGGATCGGGATCGCGGCCGGTCACCCCGGCACCGGGCTCGGCCGCCGGCGACGACCGCGAGGGCGGGCCGGCCCGGCCCGGCGGGTTCCACGGCGTTCGCGACGCCGCCGCCGGGCCGGGCGGGCCCTGGGATGTCCCGCTCGCACGGGACCGGTTCTAGCTGCGGATGTTGATGTCCACGCAGACGTAGAAGGCGTTGGCCGTGTCGGCGACGTTCCACCGGGCCAGCAGCTTGTGCCGCCCGCTGTACCCCGACAGGTCCACGGTGTGGCTGAACGACCACGGCGGCCGGGCGCCGTTGTCGTTGAACACGGCCACCCGGTGGTTGCCGATGAAGTACTCCCAGGTGGAGGTGGAGTGGGCGGCCGTGATGGTCCAGTTGAACGTCTGGACCCGGCTGACGTCGGTCACCCGCCAGCCGTGGTTGTCGTTGTTCAGCTCGGAGAAGCGGCCGACGCCGCCGTCACAGCGCATGAGCCCCTTGGGGCCCTCCACGCTCTGCGGCTCCCACTGGATCCCGCCGCACTGGACGACGCCCGCGGCGCACTGCGCCTGCCGGCTCTGCGGGTTGGAGATGTAGCCGTGGGCGTTGGCGGTCCCGGTGGGCATCAGTCCCAGGAACAGGGTGGTCGCGGCGGCCAGTGCCGCCGCTGCGCGGAGCCGGTGCTTCTTCTGGGGGCGGGGGGTATCGGACTTGCGGATCGACATGGTGCGGGTCCTTCGGTCTTGGATCGCTTCCCGGCGCCGCGGAGGCCGGGAGGGTAGCGGGAATCCGTTGGGGGAGTCCCGGGCCGGTACCGGCCCGGGGCGAAGGCGAGCGCTCGGAACTGCGAGGAGTCGGAGGGGCCACGGGCGCGGAGCCGCCGGGAGGCGGGTGCCCGGGGTCCCTCTGCTTCAGGAGTTTCCCACCCGGGGCGGCCGGTAAGCGGGCCGTGACCAAGCGTCGGATCCGCTGGTGGGGCGGCGGGACCGGACCGCCCACAGGACCAGTGGGCGCACTGCGCACGGCGGTACGGGCGGGGTGGCCGGGCGGCGGCGAACCGGAACAGGAAGGATTCCGTTCTGTTGTGCGGGTGGTTCGCACCGGCGGGGAGTGGACCAATCGCGCCGGGGCGGGGAGACGGCGGTAGACCTCACCGGCAGGCCACAGTTCACTTCCCCCGGTCGGTTCCGTCCGGGTCGCCGTTCGGATCCCCGACCGGGCGGCTCAGCCCTCCCGGGTCGGCAGGTGCACCACCGTGCCGTTCAACCGGGAGGCCTCGGCGGCGAACACCGTGCGGTGCGTGGCGACGCTCTCGGCGATGCCGGAGCGGATCAGCTCCGGCCGCCCCTGGCACAGGGCGTTCACGAACGCCGTCATCAGCCCGGCGTCGCCGCCGCCGTGGCCCAGGGCCCCCGAGCCGTCCCGCGCCCAGGTGTCGGTGGAGGTGGTCCGCCCGGTCAGGAAGTCGAACACGTGGAAGTGGCGGCCGTCGCCGGTGACCTGGCCCCGGGTGCCGAAGACCTTGGTGCGGCGGTCCTCCAAGGGGGTGAAGGCCGTCATGGTGAAGGAGGCGGTGGCGCCGCCCTCGAACTCGATGCCGACGACCTGGTGGTCGGCGACGTCGTTGTCGCTCGTGTACACGCACCGGCCGTAGTCGCCGTGGTGGAGTTCGCGCTCCACCGCCTCGCTCGTGAGCTCCCCGGCCATCACCCGGGTGAAGAACCCGTACCCGCTGCCCTCGCGAAGCCCGTCGCGGTACATCCGGGCCGCCGAGTACGGACAGGCGGCCTCGACCTCCCCGGGGCAGTGCACGCACCGGTCGGCGGCCCCGGCCGGACGCCGCTCGGGCCGGAAGTGGTGCAGGCCCCCGAACGAGGACACCTTCACCGCGGGCCGTCCGACCAGGTAGGTCAGCCAGTCCACGTCGTGGCAGCTCTTGGTGAGCAGGCTGAAGCCGGACGTGGCCTCGTTGCGCCAGTTGCCGCGCACGTAGGAGTGCGCGAAGTGGTCGAAGCCGATCGGCTCCAGGTGCTCGACGCTGACGACCTCACCGATCGCCCCGGAGTCCACGAGCCGTTTGAGCGCGGTGGTGTAGGGGGTGTAGCGCAGCACGTGGCACACGGCCGCCGTCACCCCGGCCCGCTCCACCGCCCGGCCGATCGCCTCGCAGTCCGCCTCGTCGGTGGCGACGGGTTTCTCCAGCAGGAGGTCGTAGCCGGCCCCGGCGAGCGCGGTGGCGGCCCCCAGGTGGTCGGGGTCGAGGGTGGCCACGACGGCCGCGTCGGCCATCCGGGGCCGGGCGGCCAGCTCCGACCAGTCGGTGAAGGCCCGCTCGTCGGGGATCCGCCACTGGGCCCTCAGGGGCTCGCGCCGCCGGGGATCGGGCTCGGCCACGGCCACCACACGGACCCGGTCGGGGCCCAGTTCGGCGGCCAGGCGCGCGTAGTTGGAGCCCCGGGCCCCGGCGCCGACGATGGCGAGGGTGAGCGGGCGGTCCAGGGGTGCGCCGAGGTGGTCGGTGAGGTTGACGTGGTCCATCGCGGAGTTCTCCGATCGCTCGGGCCGTGGTCGGTGCCAGGGCACCGTAGCGGCTCCGGCGCGGTCCCGCGCGCGATTCCGAGAAGTCCGGGTCCGGGAGCCGGGAAGCTCCTGACGGCCCTTCCCGGTACCGGCCCCCGCCGACGCCGCCGGGGCTCCGCGCGGGCGGTGCCGTACGGAGCCCTCGGGACGGCGGTCCGCGGTCCGCCGTTCGGGGCGGGTCAGGCGGTGAGGGGCGGGTAGTCGAGGTACCCCCGGTCGTCGCCGCCGTAGAAGGTGGCGCGGTCGGGGCGGTTGTACGGGCCCCGGGCGGCCAGGCGGGCCGGGAGGTCCGGGTTGGCGAGGAAGGCCGAGGCGAACGAGACCAGGTCGGCCCCGGCGTCCGTCAGGGCGTCGGCGCCCGCCTCGTGCGGCGGGAGCGGCTCCTTGTCCCGGTGGGGGTTGAGGACCAGGGTGTGCGGCCAGGCCGCGCGCAGCGCGCGGGTCAGGTCGCGGTGGCCGGGGGCCTCGACGACGTGCAGGTAGGCCAGCGGGATCTCCCGCAGTTCCTCGGCCAGGGCCGTGTACAGGGTGAGGGGATCGCCCTCCTCGATGCCCTGGGAGGTGCTCGCCGGGGACACGCGCAGCGCGGCCCGGCCGGGGCCGAGGGCTTCGGCCAGGGCCCGCATGAGTTCGACCGCGAACCTGATGCGGCCCGACACCGGCCCGCCCCAGGCGTCGGTGCGCAGGTTGGCGCTGGTCGAGAGGAACTGCTGGGTGAGGTAGCCGTTGGCGCCGTGCACCTCGACGCCGTCGAAGCCCGCCGCGAGGGCGTTGCGGGCCGCGTCGACGTGTTCCCCGATGACCCCGCGGATCTCCTCGGCGGTGAGCTCGCGCGGCACCACGGGGTCCTTGCGGCCGGTGGGGGTGTAGATCTGCCCCGGCGCCGCCACGGCGGACGGGCCGACCGGCCGGATCCCGCGGACGTCCGGGTGGCCGACACGGCCGGCGTGCATCAGCTGGGCGAAGACCAGTGCCCCGTCGGCCTGGGCGGCCTTGACGACCGGCTTCCAGCTCTCGGTCTGCTCGGCGGTGTGCAGGCCGGGGGTGTCGGGGTAGCCCTGGCCGGTGAGGCTGGGCTGGATGCCCTCGGTGACGATCAGGCCCGCCGTCGAACGCTGGCCGTAGTACCGGGCCATGGAGTCGGTGGCGTGGCCGTCGGGGGTGGCCCGGCTGCGGGTCATGGGCGCCATGGCGATCCGGTTCGCCGTCCGGGCCGGTCCGAGGGTCGCGGCTTCGAAGAGTGTCGGCATGTCCTGTCGGTCTCCTGGGTGTGGGGGCGGGTGTCGAGGGAGCGCCCCCGCGACGGCGGGCGCACACCTGTCGGCTCCTTGAGTACGCCCCGCACACCGGTCACCGCAAACGCACCGGTCACCGGTGGGTGCACCGGACCCGAACCGGGAGCGGGGGCGGGGCGTCACACCGCGTGGTCCCGGTCCCCTGTCTTGGTGAGGTTCCATGAGTGCGTTCCCCGGCCTGCGGGCGGTGTATCCGGCCGCCTTCGTCCAGGCGACCGTGGTCGGGGTGGCCGCGCCGCTGCTGCTGTTGTGGGCGGTGATCGGCCGGTTCCCCGGAGAGGAGCCGGTGGCCTTCGAGGGTGTTGTGGCGGCGATGGGGCTGGTGGCGGGGGCGCACTGGGGCTGTGACCGGTTTCTGCGGTGGCGGGGGGCGCCCCGGCCGTGGGGGCCGCCCGCGGTGGTGACGGCGGCGGTGCTCGCGGGGGCGGCGGTGATCCTGTTCGCCTGGGCGCGGTGGGACTCGCTGCCCCTGCTCGTTCCCGTGCTCCTGTTCCTGCTGTGCCCGCCGGTGGCGCTGGCCGGCGTGGCCGTCCTGCGCTCCGGCCGTCGCCTGCCGAGCGCGCTCGGGGCGGTCCTGGTCGTCAACGCCCTGGTCGCGGGGGCCCTGTGGTGGACCTCCGAGGCCGAACTGGACCGGCGGCGGGAGGCCGTGAGTCGGGAGGTCACGGCGTTCCCCGTGCCGATCGCGGTGCTGGACTCCCCCGGTTGGGAGGCCGCGCAGGTGTCCGTCGGGCACGACCTGGAGAAGGCCTCGATCTACTACGCCCCCGTGCGGCGCGCACCCGAGTCGGCGGGTTTCCGATTGGTGATGACCACGAGGACGCCGATGGGTCCCCGGCTCCCCGGGGACCGCTCGCCGCTGTTCGAGGGCTGTGGGGTGGGGGTCGGTCATCGTTCCTGCGAGGAGTACGGAGACGCCGTGTTCCTCCGGGAGGAGGACGGATCCGGCGAACCGGAATGGGAGGAACTGCGTGTCCCCCTCCCCGACGGGAACGTCGCCGTGCTGCACGCCCTCCTGCCCCGGGACAAGGACGGGTCGGCCCTCATCCCCTTCCCCGACGTCGGCATGGTGGACCTGGCCGACCACATCCGGCAGGCGCACCCCGGCGAGGTGGAGGAGCTGGCCGCCTCGTTGTGAGACGTCCCCGCGGTGGGGTGGTGGACACGGACCCGTCGGTGCACGAGGGTGGCGGTACCGCGAGCGTGCTCGCGGGACGCGCACCGTTCGAGAGGAGACGATCTCCGTGCCGCAACGAGTCCGGGGCGTGGTGGCCCGCGCCCAGGGGCGACCCGTCGAGCTGACGACCATCGTGGTACCCGACCCCGGCCCCGGCGAGGCCGTGGTCGCCGTCCGCACCTGCGGGGTGTGCCACACCGACCTGCACTACCGGGAGGGCGGGATCAACGACGAGTTCCCGTTCCTGCTCGGGCACGAGGCCGCCGGGGTGGTGGAGGCGGTCGGCGAGGGGGTGACCGACCTTCAGGCCGGGGACTTCGTGGTCCTCAACTGGCGGGCGGTGTGCGGCAGGTGCCGCGCCTGCCTGCGGGGCCGACCCCAGTACTGCTTCGACACCCACAACGCGAAGCAGAAGATGACCCTGGAGGACGGCACCGAGCTGTCCCCCGCCCTGGGCATCGGGGCGTTCGCCGACAAGACCCTGGTGGCGGCCGGGCAGTGCACCAAGGTGGACCCGCAGGCCGCCCCCGCCGCGGTGGGGCTGCTGGGCTGCGGCGTCATGGCCGGGATCGGCGCGGCCATCAACACCGGGGGCGTCACCCGCGGCGACTCGGTGGCCGTGATCGGCTGCGGCGGCGTCGGCAACGCGGCGATCGCCGGGGCGAACCTGGTCGGGGCGCACCGGATCATCGCCGTGGACGTGGAGGAACGCAAACTGCGGTGGGCGCGCCACTTCGGCGCGCACCACACCGTGAACGCCGCCGAGACCGACCCGGTGCAGGCGATCCGCGAGCTCACCGGCGGGTTCGGGGCCGACGTGGTGATCGAGGCGGTGGGCACGCCGCGCACCTACGAACAGGCCTTCTACGCCCGCGACCTGGCCGGGACGGTGGTGCTGGTGGGGGTGCCCACCCCCGACATGCGGCTGGACCTGCCGCTGCTGGACGTGTTCGGCCGGGGCGGCGCCCTGAAGTCGTCGTGGTACGGCGACTGCCTGCCCTCGCGGGACTTCCCCGTGCTGGTGGACCTGTACCTGCAGGGGCGGCTGGACCTGGACGGGTTCGTGAGCGAACGGATCGCGCTGGGCGGGGTGGAGGAGGCGTTCGCCCGGATGGAACGCGGCGAGGTGCTGAGGTCGGTGGTGGTGCTGTGAGCGGCGCGCGGGTGGAGCAGCTGGTCACCTCCGGGGTGTTCGCCCTGGACGGCGGCGAGTGGGAGGTGGACAACAACGTCTGGCTGGTCGGCGACGACGCCGAGGTGCTGGTGGTGGACGCCCCGCACGACGCCGACGCGATCGCGAAGGCGGTGGGCGGGCGCCGGGTGGTGGCGATCGTGTGCACGCACGCCCACAACGACCACGTGGACGCGGCTCCCGCGCTGGCCGACGCGGTGGGCGCGCCGATCCTGCTGCACCCGGACGACCGGGTGTTGTGGGACATGGCCCACCCCGACCGGGTGCCGGACGGGTCGCTGGCCGAGGGGCGGGAGATCGCGGTGGCGGGGACCGTGCTGCGGGTGCTGCACACGCCGGGGCACACGCCGGGCGCGGTGTGCCTGTACGCGCCCGGGCTGGGCACGGTGTTCAGCGGGGACACGCTGTTCCGGGGCGGGCCGGGGGCGACCGGGCGGTCGTTCTCGGACTTCCCGACGATCATCGACTCGATCCGCGACCGGCTGCTGACGCTGCCGCCGGAGACGGTGGTGCGCACCGGCCACGGCGACTCCACGACGATCGGCGAGGAGGCCCCGCACCTCCAGGAGTGGATCGACCGCGGCCACTGACCGCCGGTGCTCGCCGGCGGCCGTCGGAGGTGACCAGCGACCCACCTTCCGCACCACTGATGTTCAGTAGTGCTGATAGTCGGCACCACTGAAGGTCAGCACTACTGAAAGTGGGAGCCACCGTAGACGCGGCCTGAGCAGCCGAAAAGCCAATGATCAGCATCCCTGAACGTCAGCAGTGCTGATGTTCAGGGATGCTGATGGTTATGGAACGGGGCCTCGGCCGGGGTGGAGCGCGGGGGCGCCGAAACCGGACGGCTCGGCGGCGGAGTGCGCGGGGGCCGGGAGCGGGCGGTGCGGAGGTGGAGCACCGGGTCGGGGACCGGGAACGGGCGGCCGGTCAGGTGAGGGCGGTGTCCACCATGGACCAGGCGTCCGGGTCGGCCGGGTCGGCGGTGAAGGCGTAGCGGACCGTGTCCCGGTCCATCGCCAGCAGCGTCACCGACCCGGTCGCCCACACCTTGCCGCCGCCCAGGTCGGCGTGGGCGATGAGGCCGCTCGGGTCGCCGGTGTCGTCCAGGCCCGCCGAACGCGGTGCGGCGTTGGCCGCCTCGGTGATCAGCCGCGGCCACTCCCCCCAGACCTCCTTGGGCGTGCGGGCCGCCGCCAGGTCCGGGTCCGGGCGGGTGCGCGCGAACTCGGGCGTGTGCCGGGCCGCCCGCGGGTCGGCCGGGTCCAGGCCGGTGTTGACGATGATGCTCACCCCCGCCGGGATCCGCCGGGTGTCCAGGCAGCGCCCGTCCCAGCTGTACAGGTCGGCGTGGTGGGCGTCCGCGTCCAGCAGGTGGAAGGGCGCGTACAGGGTGGGCTCCTCGCCCTGGAGCGGGTCGCGCGAGGGGTGGAACAGGGCGCGCAGCGGCAGTTCGCCGCGGCTGGCCGGGTAGGTGCCCTCCCAGGGCATCTTGCCGTCCCAGGGCCACCCGTTGAGGAGGGCGGCGGTGCGGGGCCGGTGCGGGTCCACCGCCAGCCAGGTGCCCCCCGCCAGGCGGTCGCGTCCGCCGACGAGGCCGGGCCGCTCCGGCCAGTGGTGGCCGGGCCCGTCCCAGGGACGGTCGCGCATCTCGTCCCGGATGGCGGCGATGACCAGGGGTGTGTCGGCGTCGGGGTCGAAACCGACGATGACGGTACACATATGGACCTCTACCTACCTGTCTCTCCCGGTCCCCGCGGTGGGACGTTCGGGAGGTGGGAACACGGTACCCGGACTCACCCGGACCGTACACCGCGACTCCCGGACGGGACCCGTACCCCACGCCCCGAGGCCCGCACCCACATCCGCGTCCGCACCCGCACCCGCACCCGCACCCGCACGCACCATGGCGGCCGCGCCACCCCCGCCCCCGACGCGTGCCACCCCCACGCCCACCACGGTCCCGGTATCCCCCGCCCCGCCGTGGTGCCGCCCCCACTCCCACCCGGGAGTGTGCACGCCTGCGTGCGGCGGCCTGGATCTTCTAGTCTTGTGTCCCTCCTTACCCTGGGAGCCTCACACTCGTGAGACCTCACCCTTGAGGCGTCCCCGGATCGCCGGCCGACCGGCCCACCGATCGGCCACCGACCGAGCGGTCGGCCACCGGACCCGTCGGCCACCGGACCGGCCGGCCGATCCGCCCGGGACGCACCCCGTCCATGTCATCCGCAGGAGCACGTGTGCCCGAGAACCCCGACCGCCCCGGCGGCGCGGAGGCCGCCCCCGAGCGGCCGTCCCCTCCCGTGACCGGCCCCTCCCGGCCGCCGGAGGAACCCGGACTGACCCTGTCCCAGGTCGCCGAGCGGGTCGCCGCGGGGCGGACCAACGACGTCCCCGTCCGGGCCAGCCGCACCGTCGCGCAGATCATCCGCGGCAACGTGTTCACCCGGATCAACGCGATGATCGCGGTGCTGTTCGCGATCATCGCCGTGATCGGCCCCGTCCAGGACGGGCTGTTCGCGATGGTCATCCTCATCAACACGCTCATCGGCATCGTCCAGGAGCTGCGCGCCAAGCGCACCCTGGACAAGCTCGCCATCGTCAACGCGGCCCGGCCGCGGGTGGTGCGTGAGGGCGCGGTGGTGCGGGTGTCCGCCCAGGAGATCGTCCTGGACGAGGTCCTGGAGGTGGGGGTCGGTGACCAGATCGTGGTCGACGGCACCGTCACCTGGTCGGGCGGCCTGGAGGTCGACGAGTCGCTGCTGACCGGTGAGGCCGATCCGGTGGTCAAGAAGCCGGGCGACACGGTGATGTCGGGGAGTTTCGTGGTGGCGGGCACCGGCCGGTTCAGCGCCACCAAGGTGGGCCGACACGCGTACGCGGCGCGGCTGGCCGAGGAGGCGAGCCGGTTCTCGCTGGTGCACTCGGAGCTGCGTTCGGGCATCAACCGGATCCTCACCTGGATCACCTACGCCCTGTTCCCGATCGGTGGGCTGCTGATCTACAGCCAGCTGTTCATGGGCGGCCACGTCACCCTGGACGAGGGCACGGCGGGCGGGCAGATCTCCGGTCCGCTGGCGGACGCGCTGCGCGGCATGGTGGCGGCCCTGGTGTCGATGATTCCCGAGGGGCTCATCCTGCTCACCAGCATCGCGTTCGCGGTGGGGGTGATCCGGCTGGGCAGGTACCAGTGCCTGGTGCAGGAGCTGCCCGCGATCGAGGGGCTGGCCCGGGTCGACGTGGTGTGCACGGACAAGACCGGGACGCTGACCGAGGTCGGCATGAAGATGGCCCGCATCCACGACCTGGGCGGCGGCCCGGCGGGTGGGGGCCCCACGGGTGAGGGCACCGCGGACGGCCCCGGGAACGGCACCGCCGGCTCCCCCACCCCGACTCGGGTGCTGGCCGCGCTGGCCGCCCACGACCACGACCCCAACGCCAGCATGGCGGCGATCGCCCAGGGCCTGGAGGCCGGCGGCCACCGGGCCCCCGACTGGGAGCCCACGGCGCAGGCGGCGTTCTCGTCGGCGCGCAAGTGGAGCGGCATGGGGTTCCGCACCCCGCAGGGCGACGTCGACTGGGTGCTGGGCGCGGCCGACGTGCTCGCCCCGGAGCACCCGGCGGCGGCCGAGGCGGCCCGGCTGGGCGCCCAGGGGCTGCGGGTGCTGCTGCTGGGCCGGTCGTCGCTGCGGGTGGACGACCCGCAGGCGCCCGGCGAGGTGGAGCCGGTGGCGCTGGTGGTACTGGACCAGAAGGTGCGCGCGGACGCCGCACCCACCCTGGACTACTTCGCCGAGCAGGGGGTGGACGTCAAGATCGTGTCCGGCGACCACGCCGCGTCGGTGGGAGCGGTGGGCCGGGAGCTGGGGCTGCCCGGCGCGGACCGGCCGGTGGACGCCCGGGAGCTGCCCGAGGACCCGGCTGAGCTGGGGCTGCGGGTGGACGACCACTCGGCGTTCGGCCGGGTCACCCCCGAGCGCAAGCGCGACATGGTCAAGGGGCTGCGCGACCGCGGGCACACGGTGGCGATGACCGGCGACGGCGTCAACGACGTGCTGGCGCTCAAGGAGGCCGACATCGGCGTGGCGATGGGCTCTGGCAGCCCGGCGTCGCGGTCGGTGGCGCAGCTGGTGCTGCTGGACGACCGGTTCGCGGTGCTGCCGCGGGTGGTGGCCGAGGGGCGCCGGGTGATCGGCAACATCGAGCGGGTGGCGAGCCTGTTCCTCACCAAGACCGTGTACACGATGGTGATGGCGACGATCGTGGGGCTGCTGGCGGTGTCGTACCCGTTCTTCCCGCGGCACGCGACGCTGATCAACGCGGTGACGTTCGGGATCCCGTCGTTCTTCCTGGCGCTGGCGCCCAACACCGACATCGCCCGGCCGGGGTTCGTGGCGCGAACGCTGCGCCTGGCGGTGCCGTCGGGCATGGTGGCGGGGCTGGCGGCGGTGACCACCTACCTGCTGGTGCTGGGCGGGCGGACGGTGCCCGACCCGGCGGACCGCACCGCGGTGGTGATCACGCTGTGCACGACCACCCTGTGGGTGCTGCTGCTGGTCGCCAAGCCGTACGTGTGGTGGAAGGTGGTGCTGGTGGGGTCCATGGTGGGGCTGTTGACCCTGGCGATGGTGACGCCGGTGGGCCGGTGGTTCTTCGACCTGGACGTGAGCGACCCGGCCAAGCTGCTGACCGGGCTGGCGGTGGCGGGTGCGGCGATCGCGGTGATCACGGTGATCCGGGTGGTGGACGACCGGGCGATGGCCCGCGCCGAGGCCCGGGCCGCCGGGGAGGAGGACCGCGAGCCGGCCCCGGTCTGACCGGTCACGGACGGCCGTGTCGCCCGCCGGGCGGCACGGCCGCCGCCGTGTGTACGGTCGGGGTGGGACACGAGGAGGAACGATGGACGAGACCGACCTGCGGCACCTGCGCCGGGCCGTGGAACTGGCCGGGGAGGCCCTGGACTCCGGCGACGAACCGTTCGGCTCGGTGCGGGT
>NZ_JBJJBV010000206.1:0-12118 GCF_045446735.1 Nocardiopsis protaetiae | reverse complement strand
CGTCGGCTACTCCCGCTCCGCCGCCTCCTTGAGGCGCACCAGGGTCGCCTCGATGCCCCGGGCGTTGCGCGCGGGCATCCCGCCCAGCACGTAGAGCAGCGAGAACCCCCGGGAGTAGTCGAAGGTCTCGGTCACCCGCGTCCCGCCCCCGGGCAGCTCCTCCAGCTCGTACCGCCACCGGTGCGTGCCGATGTGCCGCCAGGCGATGCGGCGGTCCCTCTCGTACTCGACCACCCGGTTGGTCATCCGGTACGGCAGGCCGAACATCTTCATGTCCATGCCGAACCGCGCGTCCTCGGTCAGCTCGTCCGGACCGAAGCTGTTGCCGCGCACGGTGCCCGATCCGTCGATCTCCGGGTGCCGGCCGGGCGACGCCAGGATCTCGAAGATCCGGGCGGCGGGGGCGTCGATGACCGCGCTGCGGGAAACCTTGTACTCAGCCATGCGGCCATCATGGCAGCACCCCCTGAAGGGATCCTTCCGGCCTCCCCGGACCGGCCGCCCCCGTCGGGCGCCCCGGAGCGGCCGCCCCGCCGGCCTCCCCCGGTCGGCTACCCCCGGACCGCGTGCCGCTCCACGCCCGCCAGCACCCCGGCGGCCACGTGGATCACCCAGAACGACCCCTTGCGCAGCCCCAGCTGCTGGGTGATCGGCGCCCCCAGCCGCACCAGGGCCTCCTCCATCAGGTCCGGGATCAGCTCCCCGTGCGAGCAGACCACCGTGGGCCGCCCCGCGTCGAGGATCGCGGCGAACGCCTCGCGGGCGCCCTTGACGTCGTAGGACGGGGTGCCCTCCCGGACCGTGAAGGCCCGTTCGGTGCGCATCTGCACGTCCGCCTCCACCGTGTACGGCAGCATCGACTCGGTGCAGCGCGCGGCCGCCGACGACACCACCTCGGGCCGCCCGTAAGCGGACAGCACCCGGGGCAGGGCCAGGGCGTCGGCCCGGCCGGTCTCGTCCAGGGGGCGCAGCAGGTCGCTGTCGTCCCAGGTGCGCTTCTCCCCCGCCGAGAGGTGCCGGAGCAGGATGACGGGGACGGTCGCGGCGGGCCCGGCCCGGAAGTTGTCCAGGACCTGCACGTCGTGGTGGTAGGTGAGGCGCTCGCGCGCCTCCTCGACCGGGACCCACTCGACCCGGTCGACCTCCTCGTTGGCCTGGTAGTCGATGGCCCCGCCGGGTTCGGCGGGGGTCGCCGCCCACCACTCGACCTGTTTGGGCCAGCCGTCCTTGAGGTAGCGCTGCGGGGGCAGGCGGCGGCCCAGCACGGGGTTCAGGCCGGTCTCCTCCTGCACCTCGCGGACCGCGCCGATGATGGGGTGCTCGCCGTTCTTGAGCTTGCCCTTGGGCAGGGTCCAGTCGTCGCGGGCGGGCCGCCGGATGAGGACGACCTCGGTCCCGGCGTCCCCGTCGCGCCACAGCACGGTGCCGCCCGCCCGGATGGGCTCAAGGTAGCCGCCGACGGCGGTGGTGCGGGTCGGGAAGGCGCTGGTCACCGTGACCTCGTCCGCCTCCCCGGAGGCGTTGCCCTCGATGCTCATCCGCCCTCCACCACCCGCAGGTGGCGGTCCCCCCGCAGGCTGTCCTGGAGGTCCACCAGGGGCTGCCCGTCCGGGGAGTGCGTGACCCGGTCCCAGATGCCGTCGGGCTGCAGGCGCCAGGAGGAGGTGTCGTCGGACATCGCCAGGTCCATCAGGCCGATGAGCCGGCGGCACTGCTCCCCGTCGGAGATGCGCACCAGCGCCTCCACCCGGCGGTCGAGGTTGCGGGGCATGAGGTCGGCGCTGCCGATCCACACCTGGGGCCGCCAGCCGTTGGCGAACACGAAGATCCGCGAGTGCTCCAGGAAGCGGCCCAGGATGCTGCGCACCCGGATGTTGTCCGAGAGCCCGGGCACCCCGGCGCGCAGGACGCAGCTGCCGCGCACCCACAGGTCGACGTTGACCCCGGCCTGGGAGGCGCGGTAGAGGGCGTCGATGATCTCCTCGTCGACCAGCGAGTTGACCTTGATGCGGATGTGCGCGGGCTCGCCCTTGAGGGCGTTGTCGGTCTCGACGCCGATCTGCTGGAGCAGGCCCTCGCGCAGCGCCGCGGGCGCCACCAGCAGCCTGCGGTAGTGCTTCTTGCGGGAGAACCCGGTGAGGCTGTTGAACAGGTCGCTGACGTCCTCGCCGACCTCCGAGGCGGCGCTGAACAGGCCGAAGTCCTCGTAGATGCGGGCGGTGCTGGGGTTGTAGTTGCCGGTGCCGACGTGGCAGTAGCGGCGCAGCAGCCCGTCGTCGTCCTGGCGGATGACCATGGACAGCTTGCAGTGGGTCTTGAGGCCGACCACGCCGTAGACCACGTGGCAGCCCGCGTGTTCGAGCTTGCGGGCCCACTGGATGTTGTTCTGCTCGTCGAAGCGGGCCTTGATCTCGACCAGGACCACGACCTCCTTGCCCGCGCGGGCCGCCTCGATGAGCGATTCCACGATGGGCGAGTCGCCGCTGGTGCGGTACAGGGTCTGCTTGATCGCGACGACCTTGGGGTCGCCGGCGGCCAGGGCGAGGAACCGCTCGGTGGTGGTGGCGAAGGACTCGTAGGGGTGGTGGACCAGCACCTCGCGTTCGCGGATGGTGGCGAACAGGTCCCCGGAGGTGAGGGCGCGCGGCTCGACCGGGACCATCGGCGCGTAGTGCAGCTCGGGGCGGTCCAGGTCGGCGATCTGGGCCAGGCCGGCCAGGTTGAGCGGCCCGGGGACCCGGTAGATCTCCTCCTCCTCGGCGCCCAGCTCCGCGGCGAGGATGGCCAGCACGCCGTCGCTGATGTCCTCCTCGACCTCCAGGCGCACCAGCGGGCCGAAGCGGCGGCGCAGCAGCTCGTTCTCCAGGGAGGTGACGAGGTCGTCGGTCTCGTCCTCGTCGACCTCCAGGTCGGAGTTGCGGGTGACCCGGAAGGCGTGGTGGTCCACGACCTCCATGCCCTCGAAGAGCTGGGGCAGGTGGGCGGCGATGATGTCCTCGACCGGCACGAAGCGGCCGCCGCCCTTGGTGCTCAGCTCGATGAACCGGGGCAGGGCGCCGGGCACCTTGACCCGGGCGAACATGCGGCGCTCGTCGCGCGGGTCGCGGACGGTGACGGCCAGGTTGAGCGACCGGCCGGAGATGTAGGGGAAGGGGTGGGCGGAGTCCACCGCGAACGGTGTGACCAGGGGGTAGATGGAGCGGCGGAAGTATCCGTGCAGGTATTCGCGTTCGGCGGCGTCGAGCTCGTTCCAGCGCACGATGCGGATGCCGACCTCGTCCAGGCCGGGGGCGACGCTGTCCTGGAAGCAGGCGGTCTGGCGCCGCATGAGGTCGTGGGTGAACTCGGAGATGCGCTCCAGCAGGTCACGGGGGTGGTGTCCGCTGGACGAGGCGACGGAGAGCCCGGTGGCGAGCCGGCGCTTGAGGCCCGCGACGCGGACCATGAAGAACTCGTCGAGGTTGCTGGAGAAGATGGCCAGGAAGCGGGCGCGCTCCAGCAGCGGGATGTCCTTGTCCTCGGCCAGTTCGAGGACACGCTGGTTGAAGCGGAGCCACCCCTCCTCCCGGTCCATGAACCGGTCGGCGGGGAGGCCTCGGGGCTCGGTGGTGCTGGGACCGGCTGGCGTCGATACGGGTTCCGTGCTCACAGCTGGCAGACTCCCCCCTTTTCATGACCGGACGGTGACATCCCCGTGAGGGGCGAATGACCGCAACACGACCGCTATGGACCTTCTGTACCCAGATGCACATGAACACCTGCACTTAACGAGCATAGATTGCGCAGGTTTCGGCCCATGTGCTCGACAACGGTCGGAATAGGGGCCGGAACGCGAGCCGACACACCGGACCGCCGGGCGGACAGCCGGGCTTTTCCGACTCCAACGGCAGCCGTGTCCTAGATCATCCCGATTTGCAGGTCGGGGGGCGTGATGATGAGGAAGACGCCGATCCGCAGGAGCACGTTGAGCCAGGTGTTGCGGAAGCACAGCCACAGGTAGCCGTAGAGCAGGCTCGCCGTGCCGTAGGTGAGCAGGGCCAGGCCCAGGTCGTAGACGAAGCCGTCCCCCGGGAGCTGGGACACCGCGTCGTAGGGCTGGACGATCGCGTACATGAGGGCGTAGAGGATCGAGGTGGCCACGATCCCTCCCCCCGAACCCATGATGATCTCCAGCCTCGTCTGCACCATCCCGCGAAAGAAGATCTCCTCGCACACGGAGATCAGCGCGAACGCCAGCACGAACCCGACGAGCGGGAACGAGAACTCGGGCAGGCCGGTGTGGGGCACCATGATGTAGCCGATCAGCACCAGCACCAGGGCCACCGGGATCAGTCCCAGCCACCGCCAGGGCTGCTCGACCTTGAGGGCGATCGCGGGCATACCGGTCCCCCGGCCGTCCAGGACCACCCCGGAGCGGTCCATGACCAGCAGCGGCAGCGTGAACAGGAACAGCAGCCGGGACACCAGGGACGCCGACATCGCCAGGTCGGCCCCGATCTCCGCCCCGTACATGTGCAGGATGGTGCTGAGCACGACCATGCACAGCACGAACCCCACCAGGAACAGGGTCAGCCAGCCCAGCTCGCGGTTGATGGGGTGCGTCTGCATTGCGGCGTCGATGCGCCGGTCCAGGTCCGCCCGGTCGCCGAACGCCTTGACCAGCGCCCAGGCCACCACTCCCCCGATGAGCATCGGCCCCCAGGAGACCAGGAACAGGACCGGGGATTCGAAGACGACGTCGTGGCGCAGGCCGGGATCGACGGCCATGGCCGCCAGGACGACCAGGAGGGCGGCCGTCGTCCACCCGGCCAGCCCCCATCTTCGCACCATGGTCACAAGAGTCCCCCCTGCCTCAGAACACCCATTCTGCCCAAGGGGAAACTAAAAGCTACTTTACGACTACGGTATGTCGCCGCCGAACGGGGCGGGGGCGGAGGGGCCCGCAGACCCTCCCGCCCCCGTGGAACGGCGTTCGACCGGTGAGCGCCCGATCAGTGCCCGTTGTCCAGCACCGACCGGAGGAACTCCTTGGTGCGGTCCTCCCGGGGGTCCCCGAAGATCTCGTCCGGCGTCCCCTCCTCCGCGATCCGGCCCTTGTCGAACATGAGCACCCGGTGCGACACGTCCCGCGCGAACCCCATCTCGTGGGTCACGCACAGCATCGTGATGTCCGTGGTCTCGGCGACCGTGCGCAGCACGTCCAGCACCCCGGCCACCAGCTCCGGGTCCAGCGCCGAGGTCACCTCGTCCAGCAGCAGGATCTCCGGCCGCATCGCCAGCGCGCGGGCGATCGCCACCCGCTGCTGCTGGCCGCCGGAGAGCTGGGTGGGGTGGGCGTCGATCTTGTCCGACAGCCCCACCAGCTCCAGCAGCTCCTCGGCCCGGGCGTTCGCCTCGCCCCGGGGCAGGCCCAGCACGTGGACCGGGGCCTCGGTGAGGTTCTTGCGGACCGTCATGTTCGGGAACAGGTTGAACTGCTGGAACACCATCCCGATCCGCTTGCGGCGCGGGCGCAGGTAGGCCTCGTTGGCCGGGACCGTCCGGCCCCCGCGCGGCATGTGGCTGAACGGCTCCCCGCCGACCTCGATCAGGCCCTCGGTCACCTTCTCCAGGGTCATGAGCAGGCGCAGGATGGTCGTCTTGCCCGAACCGCTGGGCCCGATCAGGGTGACCCGCTCGCCGGGGGCGACCGAGAAGTCCAGGTTGTCCAGCACGGTGAGGTCGCCGAAGCGCTTGACCACCTGGTCGAAGTTGATGATCGCCGAAGCGTCAGACGGCGGCATAGCGTCGCTCCAGTCGTCGGATGATGATCGCGGAGGGAACGCTCACCAGCAGGAAGAGGAACCCGACCACGGTGTAGGCCTCCACGATCCGGAAGTCGGAGCTGCCGACCTGGCGGGCCGTGGCCAGCAGTTCGACCACGGTGATCGCCAGCAGCAGCGGGGTGTCCTTGAACATGGCGATGAGGTAGTTGCCCAGCGCCGGGATGACCTTGCGGATCGCCTGGGGCAGCACCACGGCGCCCCAGGTGCGCGAGGCGGGCAGGCTCAGCGCCGTGGCCGCCTCCCACTGGCCCTTGGCCACGCCCTCGATGCCGGAGCGGTACACCTCGGCGGTGTAGGCCGCGTAGTGCACGCCCAGGACCACGATGCCCACGGTCAGCGCCGACACCGTGGAGGGCGCCAGCGCGAACACGAACACCAGCTGGACCAGCAGCGGGGTGGTGCGGATGAACTCCATGACCGCGTGCACGATGGTCCCGACCACCGGCACCCGGCGGACCATGGCGATGGCCAGGCCCAGGACCAGGGCGATGAGGTAGCCCAGCAGGGTCGCCTGGATGGTGACCGCCAGGCCCCGCATGAGGTCGGGCAGGACCCGGAAGGTCCACTCGAAGTCCCAGATCATCTACTTCACACCCCCTGAGGTGGTGGGGGCGGGATGGCGCAGCAGGCCCCGGAGGCCCTTGCCGGCGGGCGGGGTGCGCCCCAGCCGGTGGTTGGCCCGGCGTTCCAGCAGGCGCACACCGAAGATGAGCACCTGGGCGATGAGGAAGTAGAGGATCAGCGCGCCGGTGAAGGCGAGCACCGTCTCCCCGGTCGCCTGGCGCATCTGCTGCGCGACGGCGCTGAGGTCGGCCACCCCGATGAGGAACGCCACGGCGGTGGCCTTCATCAGCTCGATGGACAGGTTGCCGAAGGTCGGCAGCATCTGGGCCCAGGCCTGCGGCAGGATCACCAGGCGCATCCGCTGGAACCAGGTCATGTCCAGGGCGACGGTCGCCTCGAACTGGGCCTTGGGCACGGCGTTGATCGCGCCGCGCACGACCTCGGCACCGTAGGCGCCGACGTTGAGGCCCACCGCGAGGATGGCCGCGAACCGGCCGTCCAGCTGGAACCCGGTCAGGATGGGCAGCGCGTACGCCATCCAGAACATGATCACCAGCGCGGCGATCCCGCGGAACACCTCGACGTAGGTCGTGGCCACGGCCCGCGGCAGCCACCCGGGGCGGGTGCCCAGGATGCCGAAGAACATGGCCAGGACGAACGCCAGCGCGATACCGCCGACGGTCAGCTGGATGGTCACCCACGCGCCGTCGAGGTAGAGCGGCAACCGCTCGATGAGGAACTCCACGCGGGATCAGTCCCCGCAGAGCTCGGCGGTGGTGGTGCCGTCGGGCAGGTCGGCCTCCGTGAAGCCCCACTCCTCGCCCAGCTCCAGCAGGCGGCCGCTCTCGGTGAACTCGGCGATGACCCGGTTCATCTCCTCCAGCAGCGAGGTGTCGGCGGGCCGCACGCACAGGCCGCCCCAGCCCTTCTCCTCCCGGCCGTCGATCTCCGGGAAGAAGGGCTCGGTGACGTCGAAGTCGCCGCCCCGGTCCAGCAGCAGGTACTCGTGGGAGACCTTGAGCATGGAGACGGCGTCGACCCGGCCCGACTCCAGCAGCTCGTAGCCGGTGGTCTGGTCGGGGATCAGCTCCAGCTGCCCGCTCGGGACCTCGAAGTACTCGGCGTAGGTCTGCTCCACCGAGGCGTTGAGCACCGCGAGCCTGATGTCGGAGTTGTCGACGAAGTCCGTGAAGTGCTGGATGTCGTGCGGGTTGCCGGAGGCCACCATGAACGCCTCGGGCGAGGTGGCGGTGGGCTCGGTGAAGGAGACCTGCTGACAGCGCTCGGGGGTGATGAACATGCCCGCGGCGATCACGTCGAACTGGCTGGCCTGTAGGCCCGGGATGAGCCCGTCCCAGGTGACGGGGTTGGGCCGGATCTCGGGGACGCCCAGCTCCTCGAAGACCGCCTGGGCGACCGCCGGGGACTGCCCGGCGGGGTTGCCGTCACCGTCGACGAAACCGAACGGGATCTCGTTGGCGAGCCCGACGTTCACGAAACCCTGCTCGCGCAACCGGTCCAATACGGCCGTATCACCCTGTTGACCGCCGCCGCCCCCGCCGTTGTCGACGCGTGTGCACGCGGCGAGCCCGAGGGTGGCCGCACCCACCCCGGCCAGGCGGAACGCGTCCCGGCGCCCGAGGGCCCGTCGACTGTTCGCTGATACCTGCATCTTCACACTCACTCCTCGCATCACTCGCGCGATCCATCGCGCCGTGCGGTCGGTCCCGCTCGGCGCCGCGCCAAGGGAGATCCGGCGGCCGGAAGGGCTCCCGGCCGGTGCCGCCGCTGGTGGACGGCGTGCCCGGCTCCGGTACGGGGTGTCCCTCCCCGAGGCCCCCCGGAGGTAACGAGACCCCGGTGGTCCGTTATGTACTGGTTACCCAGAACCCGGTCCAGGCCACTTCACACCCGGTGATCTACCCCGGTGCGACCTGATGACCACATTCCGTGACCAACGAAGGGTGGGGGCGGGCCGGGCCCGCCCCCACCCGGACGGGTCAGTCCGTCTCGACGACCAGCGGGTAGACGCCGTTCTCGTCGTGGACCTCGCGGCCGGTCACCGGCGGGTTGAACACGCACAGCACCCGGAAGTCGGTCTTGGGGCGGACGGTGTGCCGCTCGTGGCCGTTGAGGAGGTAGAGGGTGCCCGGGGTGATGGTGTGCTTCTCCCCCGTCTCCTCGTTGGTCAGCTCGGCCTCGCCCTCGATGCAGTGCACCAGCTCGACGTGGTTGGCGTACCAGAACGTCGACTCGGTGCCCGCGTACAGCACGGTCTCGTGGAAGGAGAAGCCGACTTTTTCCTTGGCCAGGACGATGCGGCGACTGCGCCAGTTCGGCGTCTTGATGTCCGCCTCGGTGTCGGTGATCTCGTCCAGGCTGCGAACGATCACGGGGTTCCTCCTCCTCGTCGGTGCGCTCGTGCGCACATGGCTGTCGTGTTACGGCGCGGGGCCGGCCGGCCACCCCCACGGGCGGCCGGCCGGCCCCGCTGTGCTGCTTTGAACCTCCGCTCCGCTTCGGTTCGTGCTCGGCGCCCTTTGAGGGCGGGAACCTTCGGCCCCTCCGTCGCAGTCCTCGTTCCTCGGACTGCTCCTACAGGGCCTCCAGAACCCCGCCGGCGCCTCGCAACCCCCCTGCGGTGCAGAAGCAGGCAACAACAGGTTCACGCGGGCTGGGCGACCTTGACGGCGGCGCGCGCCGCGTCGGCCATGATGTCCAGGCCCGCCGTGAGCTCCTCCTCCGTCATGGTGAGCGGGGGCAGGAGCTTGGCGACCTCGTCCTCGGGACCGGAGGTCTCCAGCAGCAGGCCGCGGTCGAAGGACTCGGCGGCGACCCGCTTGGCCACGGAGGTGTCCTCGAAGGCCAGCCCCCGGGCCAGGCCCCGGCCGCGCACGTGCGCGCCCAGGTCGACGTGCTCGGCGGCCATCTCGTCCAGGCGGGCGGCCACCAGGTCGCCCTTGGCCTTGGTCGCGGCGGAGAAGGCGTCGTCCGTCCAGAAACGGCGCAGCGCCTCGGTGCCGGTGACCATGGCCGGGTTGAAGCCGCGGAAGGTGCCGTTGTGCTCCCCGGGCTCCCACACGTCGAGCTCGCGCTTGAACAGGGTCAGGGCCATGGGGAGACCGTAACCGCTGATGGACTTCGACAGGGTGACGATGTCCGGAACGATGCCGGCCTCTTCGAAGCTGAAGAAGTCGCCGGTGCGCCCGCAGCCCATCTGGATGTCGTCGACGATCATGAGGATGTCGTACTCGCGGCACAGCTCGGAGAGCTCGCGCAGCCACTGGGCGCTGGCGACGTTGATGCCGCCCTCGCCCTGGATGGTCTCGACGATCACCGCGGCGGGCTTGTCCAGGCCGCTGCCGCTGTCCTCCAGCAGGCTGCGCAGCCACAGGAAGTCCGGGGTGCGCCCGTCCATGTAGTTGTCGAACGGCATGGTGGCCACGTGGCCCAGCGGCACGCCCGCGCCGCCGCGCTTCATGGAGTTGCCGGTGACGGCCAGCGCCCCCAGGGTCATGCCGTGGAAGCCGTTGGTGAAGTTGACGATCGTCTCGCGGCCGGTGTACTTGCGGGCCAGTTTGAGCGCGGCCTCGACGGCGTTGTTGCCCGCCGGGCCGGGGAACTGGACCTTGTAGTCCAGGCCGCGCGGTTTGAGGACGACGTCCTCGAAGGTCGCGAGGAAGTCGCGTTTGGCGACACTGTAGGCGTCCAGGCTGTGGACGATGCGGTCCTCGGTGAGGTAGCGGATGAGCGCGGTCTTCAGCTCCGGGTTGTTGTGCCCGTAGTTGAGCGATCCGGCTCCCGCGAAGAAGTCCAGGTAGGGACGGCCCGTCTCGTCGTAGACGTGGCTTCCGACGGCCCGGTCGAAGACCACCGGCCAGTTCCGGCAGTATCCGCGGACTTCGGATTCAAGGCGCTCGAAGGTCTCCATCGTGTGTTCCTCGGTTCCTTTCCCCAGGTTCGTGGGCTCATGGCGTTTCCGCTCGACGGGGTGGTCGATGCGGGGCGGATGGCCGGTCACACGTGTGCTTCGTCGGGGAGACCCAGAGGTCCGATGCGCACGAGGTCTTCGGGCTCGTGTGAGTCTCCATTCTCCTTCGGGAAGTGTTCCTCGGAGAAGAGTGCGGACCATGTGATCCGGGCCCGGCGGTCGCGTGCGAACGATGCGAAGAGCGCCCGCGACGCGGTGTTGTCCGGGGTGACGGTCGCTTCCAGGTGGTCGATGCCCCGTTCGACGATCCGGTCACCGATGAAGTCGAGCATGAGTCGGGCCAGTCGGCGGCCCCGGTGGGCCGGGTCCACGGCGACCTGCCACAGGAAGTAGGTGTCCGGGCTGTCGGGTCGCACGTAACCGGTGACGTAGGCGATGGGCCGTCCGGTGTCGTCGCGGGCGACGACGCTGGTGGCGGCGAAGTCCCGGCACCAGAGTGCGTAGGCGTACGGGGAGTTGAGGTCCATCCCCGCCTCCCTCGCCAGGGCCCACAGGTGCGGGCCGTCCTCGGGTCCGGGATGTGCCAGGCGCACGTCCCCACGGCTCGCGGCACCGGCGCGCTGTCCGGAGCCGTTCGCTCCTTCGTCGGTATGGTCGCGGGCTTGGAGATTCGTTCGTAGATGCGGCACGTCGATTGAAACTAGCGAACGAAGGTCAATGGGATGACGACATGATCCGTCGCGGATGTTTCACCGAAAGGCGAACGGGTATGGCTCGTTTCTTTGGTCCGATTTCACGGCCCCGACCAGGGCTTTTGCGGACCGCGCGATGGAGTGCGCGAAGACGGCGGACACGCCGCCCACCAGGGGATCCGGCGCCGCGGCGGCGATGCGGCCGCGTGTCGCGATGACGACGGGGCGCCGCGGGCGGAAGAATGCGGGTGACGGCCGTCAGGGTCAAACATAGAGCCTGGACGAGCAATATTAAGCGTGTGTTAAGTCACATCAATTCGGTGGAAACCTCGCGACATAACGTCTTCTCCGTGCCGGAGGGGTGACGCTCGGACGTCACGCGCCCGTCACGCGGATGTCACGGGGGCCGATCCCGGCTCCACGAAAACGGCTCTGCTCAGGGGCTTCGCCCCGGCGCCGACTCGGCCCGCCCGCGACCCGCGCGTGACCCGGCCGCGACCGCGACCGGGCCCGACGCGGTCCGCGATCCGACGAAGGTCCCTGGAGATCGGCCGAAGTTCTAGCAAGACCCCCTGTAGTACGACCCGATGTAGTACTACACTTAGTCGCATCGCTTCGCCGCAGTTCCGGAGCGGCCGGACACCCATCGGCCGGTCCCGGTCCTCCCACCCATGGATCAGCGGCACGGCGTGAGACTTCCGCCGACCCGGCCGTGGAGGACACGGCGCGGGCCACCGGCCAGCGACCGACAGCCACGGATCGGAGGCGCCCGTGAACCGCCTGTACCACGAGAGCGAGGACTGGGTCACGCAGGGACGTTGCCGTGCGTACGACCCCGAGATCTTCTTCCCGGTGAGCTCCACCGGTATCGGCAGGGCCGATACCGAGCAGGCACTCGCCGTCTGCCGCAGCTGTACTGTTCGCCCGGAATGTCTGCGGTGGGCGCTGCGATCCGGAGAGGCCCACGGAGTCTGGGGTGGGACCACCCCGGAGGAGCGGCGTTACATGCGCCGCGAGCTGGCCCCCGCGGTCTGACACCGACCCCGGGAAGAAGTACCCGTCGTGTGACGGGCGCGGGCCGCCGGGTGCGAGGGGGATCGCACCCG
>NZ_JBJJBV010000205.1:0-12351 GCF_045446735.1 Nocardiopsis protaetiae | reverse complement strand
CGCCCCCTGCTCACCAGCCGGGCCACCTCCAGCTCGCGCCGGGTCAGCCGCTCCTGCGGCGGCGTCCGCGGCGGGGGCGGCGGCGGGGCCGCCGGGGTCCGCGCCGGGCGGGACGTCCGGGAGGGCGCCCGCCGCGCCGCCGACCCCGGGGACGGGCTGCGCCGGGAGGGCGGCCTGCGCCCCTCCTCGGCCAGGCGCTCGGCCTCGCGCACCGCCTCGGCGGTGCTCAGCCCCCGCCCCGCCTCCCACAGGGAGACCAGGCGCTTCTTGCGTCGTCGTGTCTTCTCTTCGTCGCCGAACGGCCAGGGCGCCGCGGGTGCGGGCAGCCCCAGATGCTCGCGCATCTGCACGGCCGCTCCGGCGATGCCACAGGCCGCGTCGCGCATCCCCACGGCGAAGGCGACCCGGGCGATCGCGACCAGCGCCCGCCCGACCTCGGCCCGCTGGCCGGCCGCGTGGCTCAGCAGCAGACCCTCGCTCAGGTAGTCGCAGGCCTGCTCCACCCGCCCCTGAGCGTACGCCACCCGGCCGATCCCGGCCAGGCACCTGGCCTCCTCGGCCGCGGCGCCGATCATCCGCTGGGTGTCCAGCGCCTCCCGGTAGCAGCGGTCCGCCGTCACCAGGTCCCCGCCCAGCTCGGCCGCGCGGGCCTGGCCGATGAGGGTGACGCCCACGCCCCAGCGGTGGTCGATCCCGCGCAGCAGGGTCAGCGCCGCGTTGTAGTGCTGGTCGGCGGTCTGGTGGTCGCCCTGCTGGGCGGCCAGCGCGCCCCGGGTGCCCAGGGCGATCGCCTCGCCCCACAGGTCACCGGACTCCCGGCACAGCCGCAGGGCCTCCTCCACCCGCACCGCCGCCCGGTCGGGCACCCGCTCGCGCACCTCCACCAGCGCCAGCAGGTTCAGGGCGGTGCGCACGAACATCTCGTCGCCCGACTCCCGGCACAGCCGCAGCCCCTCCTCGCCCAGGGCCAGCGCCAGGGCGTGGTCGCGGCGCACCCGCGCCAGCTGGGCCCGGCCCACCAGGGCGCGCGCCCGCGAGGGGGCCTTCTCGGCGTCCTCCATGTCCAGCAGCAGGTCCATGAGGTGGGCGCCCTCGGAGTAGTCGTGGTGGCTCACCCAGTGCGCCACCAGGCTCGCCGCCAGCCGCAGCCCCGGCTCCGCCCGGCCCTCCCGGTGCGCCCAGCGCAGCAGCGAACGCAGCGTGTCGTACTCGGCGAGCACCCGGCGCCGCCCGGCGTCGCGCTCGTTCCAGGGCATGGCCCGGCTCGACTCCAGCCGCAGCCCCAGCTCCTCGGCCAGCCGGGTCATCCGGTCCAGCAGCCGCTCCCGGAGCAGGCCGTCCTCGCCCGCCCCGACCAGCCGCTCGGCGGCGAACGCGCGCACCGCCTCGGGCAGCCGGTACCGCAGCCGCCCCTCGAACTCGCCGGTGACGGTGATCAGCGACCGGTCCAGCAGCGACGCCAGCAGGTCCAGGATCCGTTCCCGGGCCAGGGCGCCGTCGGCGCACACCTGCTCGGCCGACTCCAGGTCCCAGCCGCGGAACACCGACAGCCGCCGCAGCAGGATCCGCTCCGGCTCGGGCAGGTTCCGGTAGACGAAGTCCAGCACGATCGGCAGCACCTCGCTGCGCGCCACCGCCTGACCCGGGCCCGGCTGGAACTCGGGCGAGGCCAGGTGGGCGCGCAGCCCCTCGGCCAGCGCGTCCGGGCCGGTACCCGGAGCGCTCCCACCGAGGACCTCGATGCCCAGCGGCACCCCGCCGGCCAGGTCGCACAGCACCGCCGCCGTCTCCAGGTCCTCCCGGGAGGGCGCGAAGCGCGGGTCGCGGATGCGCGCCCGGTCCAGGAACAGCCGCACCGCCTCGGAGTCGATGGGGTCGGGCGGCGGGCCGTTGCGCGGGGCCACCGGCAGCGCCATGGGCGTCATCCGCCACACGGTCCCGCCCGACAGCCGCACCGGGTCCAGCGCGGTGAGCAGGATCGACACCCCCGGGCAGGCGGACAGCAGGGTCTCGCCGATCCCGGTGACCGCGTCCGCCACGTGGCCGCAGGCGTCCAGCACCAGCAGCAGCCGCCGGTCGCGCAGCGCCTCGACCACGGTGGTCGCCAGCGGCTGCCCCGGCTCCTCCACCACGCCCACCGCGTGCGCCACCCGGGCGTGGACCTCCAGCTCGGTGTGCGCGTCGGTGAGGTCGGCGGCCCACACCCCGTCGGGGAAGGCCGCGGTGGACTGCTCGGCCACACGCAGGGCCAGCCTGGTCTTGCCGATCCCCTCGGTTCCGCACAGCGTCACCGAACGGCTCGACTCCAGCAGGCGCAGCAGGCTGCTCAGATCCCGCTCACGGCCCACGAAGCCGGTGCCCGGCCGAGGGAGGTTGTGCCGCGCGGGCGCGGTCGAAGATGCCATGGCCTTCACATGTCGTGGCGGTCGGGGAGGTCCTCACCGTGGTGGGGGTCGCTGGCAAGGGGGACGACGTCGTCGGGGGTGGTCGGAATCTCTGTCTTAGCGTTTGTGCGCGCGGTGTGCAAGTGCGGCCGGAGCGCGCCGCGCCCTTCATGTCCGGTCTTGGGCGGAAGCCCAGCCGGTCAGCTGGGTTCGGGAGGAAATCGAGAGTTTTCTGAAGATGTTCGCGATATGTCGGGCCGCCGTCGCCTGACTGATCGTCAGCCGCTCGGCGATCTCCCGGTTGGACAGTCCCTGCTCGACGAGTTCGGCGATCTCGCGCTCGCGCGGGGTGAGCGTGACGGGCTCGGCCGGGCGGTCCGAGACGCGGGGGAAGGCCAGGGCGCGGTCGCGCACCTGCTCCAGCGGCAGCGAGCGCCAGGCGTTCCAGGCGTCGGCGGTGCGGGCCGGACCCACCCGCCGCTCCACGGCCGACCGCAGCCGCACGGTCTCCGCGGAGGGCCGGTCCAGCGCCGTCCGCAGGTCGGCGGCCACACCCGTCAGCGCGGCGGCGCGCTCGGCCTCCTCCTCGGCCAGCGCCAGCTCGCCCAGCGCCTCCAGGGCGCGGGCCACCGCGATGCGCTGCCCGGAGGTGAAGCTCACCCGCAGGCAGGAGGCCAGCGGCTCGCGCGCCCGCAGGATCAGCCCCTGCGCCAGGTACAGCCGCCCCAGCTCCCGCGAGCAGTGCGCGGTGGCCGGGGCCGCGCCCAGCTCCTCGAACACCGCCAGCGACTCGGCGAACAGGTCGCCGGCCCGCTCGAAGTCGTCCTGCTCGGCGGCGATCGATCCCAGCACGTGCAGGCACCGCGCCACGCTCCACCGGTCGTGCAGCTTCTCGCCCAGCTCGATGCAGTGCCGCAGCAGCTCCACGGCCCGGTCCGGCTCCCCGCGCCGCCGGGCCAGCTGGGCCAGGACGCCCAGGGCGGTGGTCTCGGTGAGCGGGTCGCCGTCCTGCTCGGCCCAGGCCAGGGCGCGTTCGGCGTGCCGCCGCCCCTCGTCCAGGGCGTTGGTGCGCAGCGCCAGCGCCGCCATGGTGGCCAGCGCCGAGGCCGCCGCCCCCGCCTCCCGGCAGGCCCGCGCCGCCTCCAGGGCGCACATGGCCAGGGTGGACACCCGCGGCGCCACGTCCAGGTCCAGCCGCAGCTCGGCCTGGAGCGCCAGCGCGCGGGCCCGCAGCTGCGGCGACTGCCCGTCGGGGTCGGTGGCCAGCACCGACTCCAGGATCCGCCCGCCCTCGGCCGCCTGGTCGCGCACCAGCCAGTAGGGGCGCAGCGCCACGCACACCCGCAGCGCCTCGTCCACCCGGCCCCGCGAGAGCGCCCACCGCACCACCCGGGCGTGGTTCTCCCGGTGGTGGTCGAGCAGGCGGAAGTGGGCCAGCCGCTCCGACCAGCCCATCGGGGAGCGCGAGCCCTCGGCCGCCGCCTCCAGGCGGGTGACGCAGAAGTCCAGGTACCGGGACCAGCGCTCGTCCTCGCCGCCCTCGGCGGCCAGGTGCTCGGCGGCGTAGGCGCGCACCGTCTCGGTGAGCCGGTAGTGGGCGGTGCCCTCGATCTCGGTGTCCACCATGATGAGGGACTTGTCCAGCAGCGAGAAGTGCAGCGGCAGGATCTCGGCGGTGTCCACCCCGTCGCCCGCGCACACGTCCTCGGCGGCCTCCAGGTACCAGGTGCCGAACACCGACAGGCGGTGCAGCAGCGCCCGCTCCGACTCGCTCAGCAGGTCGTGGCTCCACTCCAGGACCGCGCGCAGCGTGCGCTGGCGCGGCGGCAGGTCGCCGGAGCCGTCGCTGGTGAGCAGCTGGAACCGGTCGTCGAGGCGGCGCAGGATCTGCTGCACCGACAGCACCCGCACCCGGGCCGCGGCCAGCTCGATGGCCAGCGGCATGCCGTCGAGCAGCCGGCAGATCTCGGCGATGTGGCCGGAGTTCTCCCGGGTCATCTCGAACCCGGCGCGGGCCGCGTGCGCCCGCGTCACGAACAGCCGCACCGACTCGTAGCGCTGGGCGTCGCGCCGCGGCAGCGGGGCCGGGTCGGCCGAGTAGGGGTCGGTGGGGGTGGGCCGGGCGGGCAGCGACAGCGGCGGCACCCGCCAGATGCTCTCCTGGGGGACGTGCAGGGGCTGGCGGCTGGTGGCCAGGACGCGCACCCGCGGGCAGTCGCGCAGCACCGCCTCGCACAGCCGCCCGATCGGGTCGACCGCGTGCTCGCAGGTGTCCAGGAACAGCAGCAGGCTCTGGGTGCGCAGGGCGGTGATGACCGCCTCGGTCATGGTGCGGCTGTCGTCCTCCACCGCCTGCAGGACCCCGGCCACCGCGCGCAGCACCTGGTCCTCGGTGGTGGCCTCGCTCAGGTCCACGAAGCGCACCCCGTCGGGGAACCGGCGCATCACGCGCTCGGCCAGGTGCAGGGCCAGTCTGGTCTTGCCGATCCCGCCGGTCCCGGTCAGTGTGACCATCCGGGCGGTGCCCAGCAGGCGGCCCAGATCGACGATGTCGCGTTCACGGCCGACGAAGCGGATGAACTCGCCGGCGGACAGGGGCAGGTTGTGGCGAGGGGGAGACATGGCCTCGATTTACTAGGACACCGAACGGTCCGCGGACCGGAGGGGTCCGGCGGCCGCGGAAGAACAGTCGCACCCAGTGTCGCACTTTCCCCCGCGGCCTGTCCCGGGAATGGCCGCTTCCGGCACGAGCGGTCCGAAACCGCCCATGCCGGTCGCGTCGGCGTCGCGGACCCGCTACTCTGTGCGGTCGCCCGGAGCCCAGGCCGCCGGGTCGGCCGCCGTCTGCTCGCCGCTGCCCATGTCCTTGACCTCGTGGCCGCCGTCCGCGTCGAAGGGCGGGAACCACACGAAGGGGATGCCCTTCTTGGAGGCGTACTGGATCTGCTTGCCGACCTTGGCGGTGGAGTGGAACACCTCGGTGTTGAACCCGCGCGAGCGCAGCAGCTCGCCCACGGCCAGGGCGTCGCGGCGCCGCTCGGCGCTGGGCACCACGACCATCACGTCGGTCGGGCAGACCCGGCCGCCCTCGATCCGCCCCTCGGCGACGAGCTTGGCGAAGATCCGGGTCAGGCCGATGGAGATGCCCACGCCCGGCAGCCGGCGGCGGATGAACTGCCCCGCCAGGTCCTCGTAGCGGCCGCCGGCGCAGATGCTGCCGTAACCGGGGTCGTCGTCGAAGGACGCCTCGTAGACCGTGCCGGTGTAGTAGTCCAGCCCGCGGGCGATCGACAGGTCGGCGACCACCGCGCCCTCGGGCAGGTCGGCCAGGTCGTCCAGGACGAATGACAGCTCCTCCAGGCCCTCCTCCAGCAGCGGGGAGGACACGCCCAGCGCCCGCACCTTCCCGGGCACGTCCGCGCCCGTGCCGCGGATGTGCGCCAGCGCCAGGCAGGCGTCGGCCTGCTCGACGGTCAGCCCGCCCCCGGTGAGGATGTCCCGGACGCCGTCGTCGCCGATCTTGTGGAGCTTGTCCACGGCCCGGATGACCGCGATCGGGTCCTTGACGCCCAGCCCCTCGTAGAAGCCCTGGAGGACCTTGCGGTTGTTGACGTTGAGCGTCCAGGCCGGGATGTCCAGCCCGCTGAGCACCCGGTGCACGATGCGCGGCAGCTCGGCGTCGAAGTGCAGCGGCACGGAGTCGACGTTGATGACGTCGATGTCGCACTGGGTGAACTCGCGGTAGCGCCCCTCCTGCGGCCGCTCGCCCCGCCACACGCGCTGCATCTGGTAGCGCTTGAACGGGAACGTCAGCTCGTTGAAGTGCTGGGCGACGTAGCGGGCGAACGGCACCGTCAGGTCGAAGTGCAGCCCGAGCTTGGCGTCGGAGTCGTCCTCGGGGTCGGCCTGGAGGCGGTGCAGGGTGTAGACCTCCTGGGAGGTCTCGCCCTTGGCCGTCAGCACGTCCAGGTTCTCCACGGACGGGGTCTCCACCGACGCGAAGCCGAAGGACTCGAATCCGGCGCGGATATGGTCCAGCCAGCGCTGCTCCACGGACCGGACCCGGGGGGTCCACTCGGGGAAACCGCTGATCGGGGCTGGGCGGACGACGCGCTGATCGGACATGCGGAGTTCTCGGCTCCCTGGAAGTCGGTGGATGTGCGGCTCCGCGGCACGCGGAAGCGGCTTTCGAAAGCGGCTTTCACAACGGAGACCCGCCCATCCTACGACCAAGAGGGGTCCGGGCACGGCCGCCACCGGCCCACGTGGACGGTTGTGGGCCGGTGGGGCTCCGGCGGAGTCCGGCACGACGGCTCCGACGCCGAAGAGCGGGACGTCGGTTCGCCGGCCGCGCGTCCGTTGGACACCGCCGACGGCTCCCGCGGTGCGGTCGGGTGCTCGTGCCAGGAGTCGGTTCCGCGACCGCTTGCATCGTGCGGGGGCCCTGCCTCCACCGTAGACGCCGGGGGCGGCGGCGGACAGGGATCGGCGCGGCCGGAAGCGGCCGAAAGCGGCCGCTTACGATGTCGTAAAGTCCGTCCCGCGGGGTAGAGTTCTGTGCTTGTCTGATCACTCTCGGTTTCCGAGAGGGGACGGATCGCCATCGGGTGTCCCGGCGGACACGATGGCGCTTCGTGCTGCCCGGGATCCGGATTGCTCCGGTGTGAGAAAGCGGACCCGCGCGGCGACTGTGCCCAAAACGCCTTCCGGCACGGCCGTCCGGTGTTAGGTTCCAGGGGCGGCGACCCCGCGCGGTCGGCTGAAGGAACCCGTGGAAGCCCGCGGGGGCCGGACCCGGGAGCGTCGTGCCCCTCGCTAGCCCGGGCCGTGCGGGCCGCACCCGCCCTTCGGACCCGGCACTCTCGCTAGGACTGTGACTGTGATCGATCCAGCCAACACCACGAACGACGTTCAAGCACCCGGCGCGCTGTCCACCAAGATCATCATCGCCGGGGGCTTCGGGGTGGGCAAGACCACGTTCGTCGGCGCCGTCTCGGAGATCCCGCCGGTGCGCACCGAGGCCGCGGTGACCGCGGCCAGCGCCGGTGTGGACGACCTGTCCCACACCCCGGACAAGCAGACCACGACCGTCGCCATGGACTTCGGCCGCATCTCACTGGACACCGACCTGACCCTGTTCCTGTTCGGCACCCCCGGCCAGCAGCGCTTCTGGTTCATGTGGGACGACCTGGTGCGCGGCGCGCTGGGCGCGGTGATCCTGGCCGACACCCGCCGCCTGGAGGACACCTTCCAGGCCCTGGACTACTTCGAGCGCCAGTACCGGCTGCCGTTCGTCGTGGCCGTCAACGAGTTCGACCCCGAGGCGTCGATGTACACCGCCGACGACCTGCGCGACGCACTCGACCTCACCCCCGACGTCCCGGTCGTGCGGTGCGACGCGCGCGACCGCAGATCCGTGGTGCGGGTGCTGGTCACCCTCGTCAAGCACGCCATGGCGGTGGAGGCCCGCCAGCGCACCGGACGCCAGCTCGTCGTCTGATCCCGCCCCGACCGGCCGCCGGATTCGCGCGGCCGGTTCTCGAACGTGCCCGTTCGGGGTCTTGTGAGGGGTGTGTCCGGCGTTACTCTGTGGTGGTGTTCGGACGAATGGCGGAAAGCGTGCGCCGTCTGCTGGGTAAGCCCGGCGCGGTGGATCTGCGGCCTTATACCAAGCTCCTGTCGGCTATCGAGGCCGAGGAGGATGGTCTGCGTGGGCTCGACGACACCGAGCTGACGGACAGGGCCATCGAACTCGGCACCGGCGACCTCCCCTACGGGCGCGACGACCTCGTGTCGCTGTGCGCGGTGGGCCGCGAGGCGGCCCGGCGCGCCCTCGACGAGCGCCCCTTCGACGTGCAGCTGCTGGGCGTCATGGCCCTGCTGGACGGGCACGTGGCCGAGATGGCCACCGGTGAGGGCAAGACCCTGACCGGCGCCCTGGCCGCCGCGGGCTTCGCCCTGCGCGGCCGGCGCGTCCACGTCATGAGCGTCAACGACTACCTGGCCCGCCGCGACGCGGAGTGGATGAAGCCGCTCTACGACATGCTCGGCGTCACCGTCGGGTGGATCACCGAGGACTCCACGACCGGGCAGCGGCGCGAGGCGTACTCCTGCGACGTCACCTACGCCCCGGTCAGCGAACTGGGCTTCGACGTGCTGCGCGACCGCATGGTCACCGACATCGCGGACCGGGTGGTCCCCGAGCCGCACATCGCCATCATCGACGAGGCCGACTCCGTGCTCGTCGACGAGGCCCGCGTGCCGCTGGTGCTGGCCGGCGCGGCCGAGCGGGTCGACGCCGACGTGGAGATGGCCGACATCGTGCGCACCCTCAAGCCGCGCATGCACTACGAGATCGACGACGAGGGCCGCAACGTCCAGCTCACCGACGACGGCATCGACGCGGTCGAGAAGGCGCTGGGCGGCGTGGACCTGTACTCGGAGGAGGAGTCCTCCCTGCTGCCGCAGGTCAACCTGGCGCTGCACGCCCACGTGCTGCTCCAGCGCGACGTCCACTACGTGGTGCGCGACGGCGAGGTCCGGATCATCAACGAGTCCCGCGGCCGCATCGCCCTGCTCCAGCGCTGGCCGGACGGCCTCCAGGCGGCCGTCGAGGCCAAGGAGAAGGTCGCGGTCAGCGAGACCGGCGAGGTGCTGGACTCCGTCACCGTCCAGTCGCTGGTCCTGCGCTACCCGACCCGGGCCGGGATGACCGGTACCGCCATGTCGGTGGCCGACCAGCTGCGCGAGTTCTACGAGCTCGAAGTCGCGGTCATCCCCTCCAACAAGCCGAACGTCCGCGAGGACCACGGCACCCACCTCTTCGCCACCCGCGAGGAGAAGGAGGACGCCCTCATCGAGGAGGTCGAGGAGGTGCACGCCACCGGGCGGCCCATCCTCATCGGCACCCAGGACGTGGCCGAGTCCGAGCGGCTGGCCGACCGGCTGCGCAGGGCCGGCCTGGAGTGCGTCGTCCTCAACGCCAAGAACGACGCCGACGAGGCCGCCATCATCGCGGAGGCGGGCACCCACGGGGCCATCACGGTCTCCACGCAGATGGCCGGCCGCGGCACCGACATCCGCCTGGGCGGCAGCGACATGGCCGACCGCGACCGGGTGGTCGAGGCCGGGGGCCTGTACGTGATGGGCTTCGGCCGCTACCCCAGCAGCCGCCTGGACGGCCAGCTGCGCGGCCGCGCCGGGCGCCAGGGCGACCCGGGCGACTCGGTGTTCTTCGTCAGCATGGACGACGACCTGGTGGTCAACAACGCGTCGGACACCTCCGGCTACTCCACCGACGACCGCGGCGAGATCACCGACTCCGCCTGGCTGTCGATGGTGGACCACGCCCAGCGGGTCGCCGAGGGGCAGCTGCTGGAGGTGCACCGCAACACCTGGCGCTACAACCAGCTCATCGACGTGCAGCGGGACGTGGTCCTGGAGCACCGCGAGCTGGTCCTCACCGGCGACGAGGGCGACCTGCACATCAAGAAGGACCGGCCCGAGAAGCACGGGGAGCTGGTCGAGGAGGTGGGCGAGGAGGCGGTCGCGGACGCGGCCCGGCTCATCACCCTGTACCACCTGGACCGCGGCTGGACCGACCACAACGCGTTCCTGGCGGAGCTGCGGGAGGGCATCCACCTGCGCTTCCTGGGCCGCCGGGACCCGCTGGACGAGTTCAACCGCGACGCGGTGCCGCAGTTCAAGGGCTTCCTGGACGGGGCCCGCGCGCGGGCCGCGGAGAGCTTCGAGGAGCTGGAGGTCGAGGACGGCGCCCTGGACGTCTCCGAGGTGGGCGTCAAGCGCCCGTCGATGACGTGGACGTACATGGTCCACGACCACCCGTTCAGCTCCGCCCTGGAGGCGGTGGCGGGCCGCATCAAGGGGCTCATGGGGAACAAGTAGTTCTTCGGGGGCGGGTGTTACCAGGGGTTCATACCCCCTTGCTTTTCCCAGTGCGGGTCGGGACTTTGGTCCCGGCCCGCACTTACTTTTGTCGGCTACTCTTCTGAAAAGCCCCTGTGACGGTGGAATCGCCATGCGGAATTGGCCGGTACGGGTTAACATGGCTGCGTTTTCCAGATAATCCGAGACGGTTGGGACAGAAACTGCTGTGGTCCACGAAATCGGCGCGCAGGAAAAGATCAGTTACGGACGCAACGACCGCTTCCTCGGCGGTCCTGTGGGCGGCGGTCAGTTCTGGATCGACGAGGAGGGCCGGGCGGTCGCCAAGATCGGCGGCCCCAAGGAGTGGCGGCCCACGCCGATGATCGACGTCAGGGTGGGCGACGTGTTCAGCGTCGGCGGCCAGGTGTGGAAGGTCACCGATATCATCGACGCGGACTCCCCTTCCGCTTATCTGCTGGCCACTCGCATTAGTTGAGAACGCGCCCCGCCGGAACCCGGCGGGATCCGCCTTGTTTGCTTGAGCCGGGAATCGCAACCCCGTGCAACCTTTCAGGGAAAGGTCGCAGGTGGTGGCGGTTCCCGGTTTTTCGTGCCAGGGGCGTTTTCGCCCGGTGAGCGTCCGGTAACGGTGAGCTCCGGTGTCGTCGCAGGTCACCGCGGGCTTTTCGGACACCTGCGGGGGGAATCGAGACGCTCCGGTTATCTGATGGAGGGTGCCGGTGTTACCGCCGCCTCGTTAACGTCGTTCGGGCAGGGCGCGCCCCGGTTCCCGGGCCGCCGCGCCCGCCGCCCCATGGTCGGTCCCAGGGGCTGTCCCCCGCCCCTGGGCCTGGCCTCCCCGCCGTTGATGGGGAACCTCTCCTCCCCCTGATTTCCCGGTTTCCCTGCGCAGGGGACAGCCCTGTCCGCGTCCGGACGGGGATCCCATAACCGGTTCCAGTCCACAGAAGGTGGGGAACGTGCTCGCCCACTGGGAGAAGGCCGCCCTGCGGGGCTTGCAATAGAACGAGTTTCAGTATTACGCTCAGGGCATGCCCGGCCCGGTGAGGGCATCCGGTGGTTCGGTCACCGGGTGCCGAGGACGGCCGGTGAGGATCGTCGCCCGCCGAGACCGGATCGCGCCCCGGGACCGGCGGGCGGCGGCCGTTTCCGGCCCGGCCCGATCCTGGGGCCCGGCGTACGGCCCGGCCGCACGCTCCCGCGGCTCAGCCGGGCAGTCGGGAGATCTCCTCGAAGGTGGGACAGGGCCAGGCCTGCCCGCACCCCGCGCACCCGCCCGCCTCGCCGTCGTCGGGGCGGTGCAGCCGCAGCAGTTCCGCGCACACCCCCGCCAGGGCCGCCACCTCGTTGCGAGCGTTCGCGTAGAAGGCCACGTCGTTGATCCGGGACAGCGGGCTCTCGGAGCCGCCCCGCGGTATCCCGACCGTGTCGGGCTCCCAGGGGACCGCCCGGGCCGAGCGCTCCCGGATGCCTTCGAGGCACCGGAGCAGCAGCGCGTGCTCGGTGGCACTCCCTTTCGTCGGCCTGGTGAACGGCATCGCCGATCTCCCCCCAACGGGTGGATGCGCAAATACATCTAGTGACTCAGCGTATACCTATCATCGCGCAATGTCGCGACACGGAGGGGGCGCACACGGGGAGCGGGCTGCCCCCAAGGGGAGGGGCAGCCCGCCGGGAAGGGGGCGCGGAGCGGGTTCGAGTCAGGGGCCGCGGTCAGGGGCCGCGCTAGGGCCTGTTCTGGGTTTGGATCAAGGAGTGGCGGGCAGGCTGCGCAACCACAACAGGGCCCCGCGCAGGTGAAGGCCCGCGAGGTAGCTCTGGGGCGTCTTGTCGTACCGGGTGGCCAGCCCCCGCCATTCCTTGAACTTGTTGATGGTGCGCTCCACGGTGTTGCGGTCCTTGTACAACTCGGCGTCGTGGCCGACCGGTCGGCCCCCGGCCGATCCCTTCCTCTTGCGGTTGGCCGCCTGGTCGGCCTTTTCCGGGATCACCGCTTTGATGCCGCGCCTGCGCAGGTAGGCGCGGTTGGCGCGGGAGGAGTAGGCCTTGTCCCCGGCCG
>NZ_JBJJBV010000204.1:0-12191 GCF_045446735.1 Nocardiopsis protaetiae | reverse complement strand
CGCGGCGGCGCGGTTCTACAGCCACCCGGGGACCACGAAGAACCCCCAGGTCACCAGGGGTGCCACCACGATCATGCCCATGCCCCACTGCATGAGCCGCCGGAACACGCGATCGCGCTGGTCGGGAGCGCTGTTGGCCACCACGAGCGCCCCGCTGGTGGAGAACGGCGAGGAGTCGACCACTGAGGAGGAGATCGCCAGGGCGATGATCATCCCGACCGCGCCCACCTCGCCGGCCAGCAGGAAGGGCACGGCCAGCGGGATCAGGGCGCCGAGGATGCCGGTGGTGGAGCCGAAGGCGGAGACGGCTCCGCCGATCACGCAGATCAGCAGGGCGGCCAGCAGCGGGACGCCGATGGCGGCCACGCTGCCGCCGAGGAAGTCGATCGTCCCCATGCGTTCCATCAGGCTCACGTAGGTGACGATCCCGCAGATCAGCAGCACGGTGGACCAGGCCACCCGGTCGACGGCGCCCTTGGTGCTCTTGGGGGAGAACACGCTCAGCACGACGGCCACGCTGATCGCCGTGAGGCCCACGTTGAGGTCGAAGACGAGCACGCCGACGCCCAGGGCGAGGATGGCGAGCAGGGTCAGGCCCCGGTCCCGGTCCAGGACGATCGACTCCGGCTCCACGACGACGGCGGCTCCCCCGCCGACGCTGTGCTTGGCCACGGTGGTGGTGCGGGTGCCCGAGCCGCCCGGCGTTCCGGTCGGTGCTCCGCCGGCGGAGGCGGGCGGCGTGCCCGGACCGGCCGCGCCGCCCGCGGCGGACCCGGGGGCGGAGCCGTCGACCCTGCGGCGGCCCAGCAGCTCACGGCCGCCGAACATGAAGAAGACGACCACGCTGAGCAGCAGGTTGAAGATGAACGACGACGCGAAGAGCAGCGGCGGCGAGCCCTCCAGGCCGTTGCGCTCGACGACGCCGTTGGTGATGGTGCCGAAGATGCTGATCGGCGAGAAGCCGCCCGCGCTGCCGCCGTTGATGATCAGCAGGCCCATGAGCAGCGGGTCGATCCGGTAGCGCACGGCGAAGCCCAGGCCGATCGGCGCGACGATCGCGATGGCCGCGGGGACCACCGCGCCCGCGGCGGTCAGGGCGGCGGTGACGCCGAACATCACCCAGGGGATGAGGGCGACGCGTCCGCCGACGGCGCGGACGGCCACCTGGACCAGCCAGTCCACGGTGCCGTTGTTCCTGGCCAGGGCGAACAGGTAGGTGACGCCCACCAGGACGACGAACAGGTCTCCGGGGAAGCCGCCGAACACGTCGTCGGTGCCCTCCCCGGCGACGGTGAGGGCGACGACGAAGGCGGCGAACAGGGCGAGGGCGCCCATGTGGACGGAGGTGACGGTGGCGATGAGGAAGACGAGGACGAGGACGGCGATGGAGATGACTTCTGCAGGCACGTGAACGGCCCCCTGTGAAGGCTCGACGGCGGAGAGTCGGATGTGAGTGGCCTCGAACGGGCTCGGATGCGCCGGCCGTGGGGTCGAGGGAGACCCGGTGGGCGGGGCGGCTGCGGCATCGCTGTGATATTCCGGTATGTGGAATATTAATTTTGCTTAGCAGAAGTATGTCTTCTGGTTTTCGTCTCGTCAACTGGTAGTTGAGATGTGAGTCACAGTAAAGTGGGGATCCGGGGGTCGACAAGGGGGTTGTGGTGGCCGTCGTCGAACTTTTAGGATCCGTTTAGCGGAATCAAGTTTCCGCTATGTGGATGTTCCTTGGGAGGATCACCATGACTGACACCACCGGCCGCCACTTCCTCCAGATCCCCGGCCCCAGCAACGTCCCCGACGAGGTCCTGCGCGCCATGTCCGCGCCGACCATCGACCATCGGGGGCCCGAGTTCAGCGCACTGTTCGGCGAACTCCTGCGCGACCTGCGCCCGGTCTTCGGCACCACCGGACCCGTCATCGTCTACCCCTCCTCGGGCACCGGGGCGTGGGAGGCGGCCCTGGTCAACACGCTCTCCCCGGGCGACCGCGTGCTCGTCTCCGAGACCGGCCACTTCTCCACCCTGTGGACCGAGATGGCGACCAGGCTCGGCCTGAACGCCCAGGTGCTGCCCGGCGACTGGCGGCGCGGGGCCGACCCCGACCGGCTCGCCGAGATCCTCGCCGCCGACACCGGCCACGAGGTCAGGGCCGTGTGCGTCGTGCACAACGAGACCTCCACCGGTGTGGTCAGCCGCATCAGGGAGGTCCGCGAGGCCATCGACGCCGCCGGCCACCCCGCCCTGCTGCTGGTCGACACCATCTCCTCGCTCGGCTCGGTCGACTACCGCCACGACGAGTGGGGCGTCGACGTCACCATCTCCTGCTCGCAGAAGGGCCTCATGCTGCCGCCCGGGCTCGCCTTCAACGCCGTGGGCCCCAAGGCTCTGGAGGCCTCCCGCACCGCCGGCCTGACCAGGTCCTACTGGGACTGGCAGCCGATGCTGGAGGCCAACGAGCGCGGTTTCACCCCCTACACCCCGGCCACCAACCTGCTCTACGGCCTGCGCGAGGCGCTGCGCCTGCTGAACGCGGAAGGGCTCCCCGCCGTCTTCGCCCGGCACGACCGCTACGGCCGGGCCGTCCGCGCCGCCGTCCGGGCCTGGGGACTGGAGGTGCTGTGCGCCGACGAACGCGAGTACTCGGGCGTGCTCACCGGTGTGCTCATGCCCGAGCACCACGACGCCGACCACGTCCGCAAGGTCATCCTCGACCGCTACGACATGTCCCTGGGCGCCGGGCTGAGCCGCCTGGCCGGGCGGGTCTTCCGCATCGGCCACCTGGGCCACACCAACGACCTCACCATCGCCGGGGCGCTGGCCGGGGTGCAGATGGGCCTGGGCCACGCCGGGTTCAAGCCCACGGGCGACGGGCTGGCGGCGGCACTGGAACTGCTGGACGAGCACTGACCCGGCCCCGGACGCACACCGGAGCCGGGCAGGAAAGACGAACGGAGGCCCGATGACCAGCACGACCGACACGACCGCCACCGGCGGGCTCGCGCAGGAGACCGCGGACCTGCTCCGGAAGGAGGGGGTGACCGACGCGCGGTTCGACGACTACTCGCGCCACCTGTTCTCCCGCGACGCCAGCATGTACACCATCACCCCGCTCGGGGTCGTCTTCCCGCGCGACGCCGACGAGGTGGCCGCCGTCACCTCGGTGGCCGCACGCCTGGGCGTCACCCTCACCCCGCGCGGCGCGGGCACCAGCCTGGCCGGCCAGACCGTGGGCGCCGGGCTGGTGGTCGACATGTCCCGCCACATGCGCGCCATCCGCGAACTCGACCCCGAGGCGCGCCGGGCCCGTGTCCAGCCCGGTGTCGTCCAGGACGAGCTGAACGCGGCGGCCGCCCCGCACCGCCTGATGTTCGGCCCCGACACCTCCACCAGCAACCGCGCCACCATCGGCGGGATGATCGGCAACAACTCCGCGGGCAGCGGCTCCCTGCGCTACGGCATGACCATCGACCACGTGCGCACCCTGGACGTGGTCCTGGCCGACGCCTCCCGCACCACCCTGCGGCCGCTCTCGGCGGGCGAGCGCGCCGACCCGGCCGCCCGCCCCGGCCTGGAGGGGGACATCCACCGCGGGCTGGCCCGCATCCTGGCGGAGAACGCCGACGCCATCGCCACCGGGTTCCCCGACTTCTGGCGGCGCGCCTGCGGGTACCGGCTGGACCGGCTCGCCCAGGACCCCGGGTTCGACCTCGCCAAGTTCGTCGTCGGCTCCGAGGGCACGCTGGCACTGGCCACCGAGGCGCTGGTCGACCTCGTCCCCAGACCCGCGCGGACCGTCATCGCCGTCGGCCACTTCACGAGCGTCCCCTCCGCGATCGCCGCCACCGGGGACGCCCTCGCCCTGGACCCGGCCGCGGTGGAGCTGATGGACCGCACCATCCTGGACCTGTCCCGGCAGCGCATCGAGTACGCCTCGCTGGGGAGCATCCTCCAGGGCGACCCCGACGCCCTGCTGTTCGTCTCCTTCACCGGCGACGACGAGGCCGAACTCGTCGACCGGCTGCACCGGCTCACCAAGGCCTGGAAGGCGAACGGCCACGGCTACCACACCCTGGAGGCGGTGACCCCGGCCCAGCAGTCCGCCCTGCTCAAGGTGCGCAAGTCCAGCCTGGGCCTGCTCATGGCGGCGGGCAGCGGCACCCGCCGCCCGCTGGCCTTCGTGGAGGACACCGCCGTCGACCCCGCGCACCTGGTCGAGTACACCACCCGGTTCAAGGAGATCCTGGACCGGCACCAGCTGGAGGCCGGGTTCTACGGGCACTGCTCCGTGGGCTGCCTGCACATCCGCCCCTTCGTGGACCTGGCCGTCCCCGGCGAGGCCGAGCGCATGCGCGCCGTCGCCGAGGAGGTCAGGGACCTGGTCGCCGAGTACGGCGGCGTGAACTCCAGCGAGCACGGCGACGGCCTGGCCCGCAGCGAGTTCAACCGCAAGATCTTCGGCCCCGACCTGTACGCGGCGATGCAGGACGTCAAGCGGGTCTTCGACCCGCAGAACCTGCTCAACCCCGGCAAGATCGTCAACGCGCCCCCGATGACCGACCACCTGCGCGACGCGGCCCTGCCGCCGCCCGCGCCCCTGCGGACCCGGCTGTCCTTCGAGGTCGTGGGCGGCATGCGCGGGGCCGCCGACCGGTGCATGAACATCGGCCTGTGCCGCAAGACCTCCACCGGGGCCATGTGCCCCTCCTACATCGCCACCCGCGACGAGGAGCACGCCACCCGCGGCCGGGCCAACGCCCTGGTCAAGGCGCTGTCCGAACCCGACCCGGCGGCCGCGCTGGGCGACGAGCGCCTGCACGAGGTCCTGGACCTGTGCCTGATGTGCAAGGCGTGCAAGAGCGAGTGCCCGCTCGGCGTGGACATGGCCAAGCTCAAGAGCGAGACCCAGTCCCACTACCACGACGTGCACGGCGTCCCGCTGCGCACGCGCATCTTCGGCTCGGTCCGCACCCTGTACCGCCTGGGGTCGGCCACCGCCCCGCTGAGCGGCCTGCCCGGCCGGTGGCCGGTGCTGCGCCGGCTCATGGAGAGGGCCACCGGCATCACCGCCCGGCGTCCCCTGCCCGCCTTCGAACGCCGGAACCTGGTGCGCTGGTTCCGGCGCAGGAACGCCCCGGCGGGACAGGCGCCGATGGGCGAGCTGACGTTCCTGGCGGACTCCTTCTCCACCTTCACCGAACCGGGGATCGGGCGGGCCGCCATCGAGCTCCTGGAACACGCCGGATGGCGGGTCCGCCTGGAGAGCCGGGGCTGCTGCGGCCGCTCCAGCCTCTCCAAGGGCCTGGTCGACGACGCCAAGGCCAAGGTCGGCGGGCTCGTCGGGCTCCTCAGCGAGGGGACCGCGGCGGGCACCCCCATCGTGGGCTGCGAACCCTCGTGCGTGCTCACCCTCAAGGACGAGGCCGCCTCGATGCTGCCGGGCGACCCCCGGGTCGCCGACGTCGCCGGGCGGGTGCGCCAGGTGGAGGAACTGCTCACCGAGGCCCTGGACGCGGGCCGGATCGCCCTGTCCGCCGACTCCTGGCCCGCGGGGCGGCGTATCCTCTTCCACGGACACTGCCACCAGAAGGCGGAGGTGGGCACCGGCGCCACCATGGAGCTGCTGCGCCGCATCCCCGGCGCCGAGGTCGTCGAACTCGACGCCGGGTGCTGCGGGATGGCCGGATCGTTCGGCTTCGAGGCCGAGCACTACGAGATGTCGATGAAGGTCGGCTCCGACCGGCTCTTCCCCGCGATCGAGGCGGAGGACGAGGACACCGTGGTCGCCGCCACCGGCGTCTCGTGCCGCCAGCAGATCGGGCACGGGACCGAGCGGCGGGCCTGGCACCCCGTGGAACTGGTCGCGGCCGCACTGGCGCCCGGGGGACCCGGGCGGCGGTGATACCGGACGGCGGGGCCCCGACCGGGGCCCCGCGCGATCGAGACGAGGGAGGGACCATGGACCGGTCCACCGCGACCGGCACCGGCGCCGGATCCGGCGACCAGCGCATCGTCAAGCCGCCGAGCATGGTGGACCTGGCCGCCCGCTCCATCCGGAGGATGATCCTCGCCGGGGAGCTGCTGCCCGGGGACCGGGTCGTGGAGAACCGGCTCACGCAGCAGCTGGGGATCAGCAGGCCGCCCCTGCGCGAGGCCCTGCGCCGCCTGGAGCACGAGGGGCTGATCCGCCAGTCCCCGCACCGGGGCGCGGTGGTCACCCCCCTGACCCTGCACGACGTCTACGAGATCATGACCCTGCGCCACCGGCTGGAGCACATGGCCGTCGAACTGGGTGTGCCCGTCACCGACCCCGAACGGCTGGAGCGCTGCCGCAGGGCGCTGCGCCGCATGGAGGCCGCGGCCGACGCCCTGGACGAGGCCGAGCTGTCGGAGTCCAAGTTCGAGTTCCACACCGCCGTCGTCGGCCTGTCGGGCCACCGGCGCCTGGAGGAGGCCTACCGGTCGATCCAGTTGCAGATGCAGCTGTGCATGGTGCTCAACCGGCACGCGCGGGCCCACCGCAACGAGACCGCGGCCAGCAACGTGCTGCGCCACCACCGCCTGCTGGGGGTCATCGAGGAGGGCGACCCGCGGGCCGTGCTCGCGGAGCTGGCCCGGCACGGCGACCAGACCTTCCTCGACGACCTGCCCGGCGACCTGGAGATCGGTAGCGAACAGGCGCTGCGCTGGCTGAAGGCGGCGCAGGCCCGGGGCGGGGACGCCGCCCTCTGAACGGGGTGCCCCGGCCCGGCGGAGGTCAGTCGCCGCAGTGGGCCGGGGCGGTGCCGTCCCCGGTCCCGCGCGGGGCGGCGGAGGGCTCCCGCGGGGGCTCCAGGTACCAGCGCTGGTCGCGGCCCAGGAAGACGCGGACCGGCCACCGCTGGGCCTGGGCGAAGACCTGGATCCGCCAGGTCTCCTCGACGCCGGCGCGGACGCCGTCCACCCGCACGTCGCACAGCGCGCCGAGCTGCTCCGACCGCACCCCGGTCACCTCCATCGGGGCGCCGCCGTCGACCTCCAGCGCGTGCAGGGCGTCGGCGCGGCCGGTGTCCGGGGCGGCCAGCACCCGGACCGCGGCGGCGTCGCCCTGTGCCACCGCCTCGACATAGGCCAGGGCGACCGCCTCCGGGTCGTCCCCGCCCAGGCGCAGGAACGCGGCGGTGAACAGGGAGCAGACCAGGCCCAGGGCGAGGGCCCCGGCCAGGGCGGGCAGCGGCGGGCGGCTTCGTTTCTTCACGCCCCCTTTCTTAGCGTGCGGCGGCTCCGGGGCGCGTCCGGTGACCGGTGGTGGCCGCGGGCGAACCGTTCCGGCGGTGGCAGGCGTTCGACAGGGGTGCCGTACCGTTCCGTACCGGTGGAAAACCCGTGTCGCGGTGTCGGGGGCGGGTTCTACAGTGGTCGTCCATGAGCAGCACCTCACTCCGCGCGGTGGAGATCACCCCCGACAACGTCCGTACGGCGGTCAAGGTCGAGGTCCGGGAGGACCAGAACGCCTTCGTCGCCCCCGTCGTCTTCTCCCTCGCCGAGGCCTACGCCTCCCGGGAGACCGCCTGGCCCCGGCTGATCCTGGACGGGGACCGGCCCGTCGCGTTCATCATGGCCAACTTCGACCCCGACGAGAAGGAACCCGACCACCGCTGCGGCATCTGGCGGCTCAACGTCGCCGCGGGCGAGCAGGGCAAGGGCTACGGCCGCTTCGCCGTGCAGGCCGTCCTGGACGAGGTCCGCCGCCGCGGCCAGAGGCGGGTGACCGTCTCCTGGGTCCCCGGGGAGGGCTCGCCCGAGGAGTTCTACCTCAAACTGGGCTTCCGCAAGACCGGGAAGGTGGACGGGGACGAGCTCGTCGGCGAGCTCTTCCTCGACTGAGCCCCCGATCGGGCCTCACCCCGACACCCGGGCGGCCCCGATGATCTCCGTCAGCCCCTCGGTCGCGTAGTCGTCCACCACCAGAATGCGCTGCTCCCCGAAGTACCAGGAGTCCTGCACGTACAGGGCGTACGGGGCCGCCATGAACTCCCCGGTCCCGAACGGGTCGTCCTCGTAGTCGTGGTCGTGGCAGCCGCCCTCGGCGCTGACGTGCAGGACGGGGGCGCCGTCCACGGTCTCCTCCGCCACGGACCGGGGGTCCTGGGGCACGGCCGTGGGCTCCGCCGGGGTGCTGGGCAGGTGCTTGGGGCACGGGTAGGGCTGGTTGGCGGGGTTGTACTTGAAACCGGGCTCGAAGGCGTCGGCGAACCGGCCGGTCGCCAGCCCGCCCTCCCCGTGCAGCTGCACGTGGGGGCAGTCCGGGTACATCATGCTGCTCCCGTCGGCGATGTCCCGGCACTCGATCGCCGGGTCGGTGCCCAGGATCACCAGGTCGCTGCGGACCGGGTCGGCGTACGCGCTCTCGTAGAGGTGGCCGTCGTAGCGGTGCACCGTCCAGTCGGCGGGCACCTCCAGGGTGAGCGCCCCGAACACCACCTCCTGGGTGCCGGACGCCTGCTCGTCGGCGGCGGGGGAGGGGGACGCGGAGGGCTCGGCCGACGTCGGCAGCACCGGCTCGTCGGCGGCCACCCGCCCGGCGATCCACCCCGCGGTGCCCACCACGGCGATCAGGGCGGCGCCGGCCGCCACCGCCGTCAGGGTGCGCAGCCCGCCGCCGGACGCCTTGGCGGTCGCCGCGCCGTGGCCCGTGGACCCGTGCCCCGCGGTCTCGTAGCCCGCGGTGTCGTGGCCTGTGGACCCGTGGTCGGCGGACGGCTCCCGCGCCTCGGACCCCGGGGCCGCGGACTCGGCCGGAACCCAGTCGCCCACACCCCGCCCCGCGTCCGTGAAGCCCCGCCAGGCCCGCCCGATGAGGGCGCGCAGCCGACGGCGCGGCTCCGTCTCCGTGCCCGGGACCAGGGCCAGCACCGCCGCCATGGCCTGGGCGGCCGTGGGCCGCAGCGCCGGGTCCCGCGACAGCGCCGCCCCCACCACCCCCAGCAGCGGTTCGGGCACCCCGGCCAGGTCCGGTTCCTCCTCGCGGGCGCGCCGCAGCAGCTCGGGCCGGGTGCCCGACCCGAACGGGCCGCGCCCGGTCGCCGCGTACACCACCAGCCCGCCCCAGGCGTACACGTCGGAGCGGTCGGTGGCCGCCGCCCCCGACAGGCGTTCGGGCGCCACCCACCCGGCGGTGCCCAGCACCTGCTTCTCGGGGGAGGTGTCCCACCGGTCCCGGGCGATCCCGAAGTCCAGCATCCGCGGACCGGCCGGGGACAGGATCACGTTGGCGGGCTTGACGTCGCGGTGCAGCACCCCGGCGGCGTGCACCGCCGCCAGCGCCTCGGCGGTACCGGCCGCGAACGCCGCCAGCGCCTCACCCGAGAGCACCCCCCGTTCGGCCACGTGCTCCTTGAGGGTGCGGCCTGGCACGAAATCGGTGGCCATCCACGGGGTGGACGCCCCCGGGTCGGCGCCGTGGAACGCGGGCGCGCAGTCGGCGTCCACCCGCGCCAGCAGGGCCGCCTCGTGGGCGAACCGCTCCCGGAAGTCGGGGTCCCCGGCGTGCGCGGGCAGGATCACCTTGACGGCGATGCGCTCCCCCCGCGGCCCCAGCGCGCCGTACACCACGCCCATGCCGCCCGCGCCGATCCGCCCGACCAGGGGGAAGGGGCCCACCACCAACGGGTCGTCCGCCCGCAGCGGGGAGAACCCGCCGGGCAGCACCGCACCAACGACCATCCGTGACCTCCCAGCGCTCCGACCCCAGGTCAGCGTGGCACCGGGGCCCGGGCGCCACAAGGGGAACGCCGGGGCGGCGGTGGCCGCATCCGGCCACCGCCGCCCCGGTTCACCGCGGGCCCGACTCACCGCGGGCTCGGCCATCGGCCCCGGCTCACCGCCGCCCCGGTCATTGCAGGCTCTGGCCCAGACCGCCGTCCACCGCCAGCTCCACCCCGGTCGTGAAGGTCGCCTCGAAACCGAGGAACAGCACCGCCCGCGCCACCTCGGCGATCGTGCCGTGCCGCTTCATCGGGGTGGCCTCGTCGCCGATCCGCTCCATCTCGGCCTTCTCGGCCTCGGTGGCGTGGGTGAACCCGCCCGAGGGGGTGTGGATGAACCCCGGCGCCACCGTGTTCACCCGGATCCCGCGCGGCAGCAGCTCCGAGGCGAGCACCCGGGAGAACGCCCCCAGGGCGGCCTTGGTGCCGCTGTACACGCCCATGCCCGCCGAACCCGTCAGGTTGGTGACCGAGGTCGTGAACACGATCGACCCGCCGTCGGCCAGCAGCGGCAGCAGCCGCTGCACGGTGAAGAACGCGCCCTTGGCGTTGACCGAGAACATCCAGTCGTAGGACTCCTCGCTGGCCTCGGCCACCGGGGCGAACCCGGACACACCCACGTTGACGTGCAGGAAGTCGATGCCGCCCAGGTGTTCGCGCACGCTGTCGGCCAGGGCGCCGGTGTCGGCGAGGTCGGCGGCGTTGGCCCGCACGGCCAGGACGTCGGGGCCGAGCCTGCCGCGCACCGCCTCCAGGTTCTCGTCGTTGTTGCCGGTGAGCACCACCCGCGCCCCGCCGGCCAGCAGCTCCTCGACCACGCCCAGGCCCATGCCGTGCGTGCCGCCGACGACCACGGCCCGGCGGCCCTCGTAGACGCCCATGTCGTCCCCGTTCCCTCGCGGGGCGGCCGGTCGCCGCCCTCGGTGGGACCACGGTGCCCGCGGCCGCCACGGGTGTCCTACGGGAACGCTACGGTGAGCCAATGGACGTGGGGGTGCTGGGTCCGCTGGAGGTCCGGACCGGGGACGGGAGCCCCGTCGCCGTCCCCGACACCCGGGTCCGCGCCCTGCTGGTGCTGCTGGCGCTGGCCCGCGGCCGGGTGGTGCCCGCCGACCGGCTGATCGCCGACCTGTGGGGCGACCGGCCGCCCGCCCGGCCCGCCGCGGTGCTCCAGGCCCGCGTCTCCCAGCTGCGCGGAGCCCTGGAACGCGCCGAGCCCGGCGGGCGCGCCCTGGTCCGCCACCGGCCGCCCGGCTACCTGCTGCACGGCGCCGGCCTGGACCTGGACCGGTTCGAGGAGCTGCTCGACCGGGCCCGCGGGGCCGCCCCGCGCGAGCGCGCCGACCTGCTCACCCGGGCCCTGGACCTGTGGCGGGGGCCGGCCGCCGCCGGGTTCACCGACCTGGACGGGGTCCGCGAGGACGCCGCCCGGCTCCAGGAGCGGCGGCTGACCGCGCTGGAGGACCTCGCCGAGGCCCGCCTGGACCTGGGCGACCACGCCGGGCTGGCCGACACCCTGGCGGGCCCGGCCGGCGAGAACCCCTACCGGGAGCGGCTGCACGCCGCCCACCTGCGCGCCCTGTACGCCGCCGGGCGCCAGGGCGAGGCGCTCGCCCGTTACGAGGAGCTGCGCGCCCGGCTGGCCGACGACCTGGGGGTGGACCCCGGGCCGGAGCTGACCGCCCTGCACCGCGCGGTCCTGCTCCAGGACCCGGCCCTGAAGCGGGAGCCCGCCGGGAACCTGCCCGCCCCCGCCGCCGACCTGGTGGGGCGCGACACCGAGGTCGCGGCCGTGCGCGGCCTGCTGGAGGGGCACCGCCTGGTGACCGTCACCGGGCCCGGCGGGGTGGGCAAGACCAGCCTGGCCCTGGCGGCGGCCCGCGGCACCGCCGCCGATTCCGCGCTGCCGCTGGACCTGGCCGCCCTGGACCGGGACCCGTGCACGGCCCTGGCCACCGCCCTGGGCGTGCGCGACGGGGAGGGGGACCTCACCGACCGGACCGCCGCCCTGCTGCGCGGCCGCCGCGCCCTGCTGGTGGTGGACAACTGCGAGCACCTGGTGGAGGAGGTCGCCGAGCTGGCCGCCCGGCTGCTCGCCGCCGTCCCCGACCTGAGGATCCTGGCCACCTCCCAGGTGCCGCTGGCGGTGGCGGGCGAGTACCTGTACCCGCTGGCGCCGCTGGACCCGCCGGCCGACGACACCCCGGCCGCGCTGGCCGCCTCCCCGGCGGCCCGGCTGTTCCTGGCCCGCGCCGAGGCCGCGGGCGCCCGCCCCGGCACCGACCCGGAGACCGTCGCGGCCGTCGCCGCGATCTGCCGCCGCCTGGACGGCATCCCGCTGGCCCTGGAACTGGCCGCCACCCGCCTGCGCCACCTTCGGGCCGCCGACCTGGCCGCCCGCCTGGACGACCGGTTCGCCCTGCTGGGCGGCGGCCGCCGCGACGCACCC
>NZ_JBJJBV010000203.1:0-12254 GCF_045446735.1 Nocardiopsis protaetiae | reverse complement strand
CCGCCAGGACCCGGGCCACCTCGACGCCGACACCGGCGACGACGGCCCAGCCCAGGGCGCGGCCCAGGCTCACGTCGGGGGACTCCAGGTCCGTGGGCGGCTCCTCGCCGGTCGCACGGGTCCAGGCGAAGGTCAGCGCCTTGCGCATGACGAACTCGGCCGCGAACCCGGCCACGAAGCCCAGGATGACCGGGCCGACCTCACCGCCGTCCTTCTTAGCCATGTGAATCGTTCACCGTTCTTGTCGAGTGCACGGGCACGGGCGGCGGACCGCCCGTCACCCCATGGTCTATCCGGAACGATCCTTTCACGCACGCGCCCCCGCGTCGGTGAGCACCCCGGCCGCCGTTCGAACACCCCAGGGGGGTCAACGAGTGCGTGACGCACCAGGGCGTACCGTGCCGCGAATCCAGGAGCGATCACGCTCCGGAGCGCACTACCATTGCCCCATGACCAACCGCTCTCATTCCTTCCGCATGCCCGACAAGCCTTCGCTGGACGGTATCGAGGCGAAGTGGGTCGACGTATGGGATGAGTCCGGCGTCTACCACTTCGACCGCACGGCGCAGCGCGAGGACGTCTACTCGATCGACACCCCGCCGCCCACGGTCTCGGGGTCGCTGCACATCGGCCACGTGTTCTCGTACACGCACACCGACACCGTCGCGCGCTTCCAGCGCATGAACGGCAAGGCCGTCTTCTACCCCATGGGCTGGGACGACAACGGCCTGCCCACCGAGCGCCGGGTCCAGAACTACTACGGTGTCCGCTGCGACCCGTCGATCGCCTACGACTCGGAGTTCGAGCCGCCGGCCAAGCCCGACCCCAAGCGGCAGATCCCGATCTCCCGCCGCAACTTCATCGAGCTGTGCGACAGGCTGACGGCCGAGGACGAGAAGGTCTTCGAGTCGATCTGGCGGCGCCTGGGCCTGAGCGTCGACTGGCGGCACACCTACGCCACCATCGACGACAACTCCCGCGCCGCCGCCCAGCGCGCCTTCCTGCGCAACCTCGCCCGCGGCGAGGCCTACATGGCCGAGGCGCCCACCCTGTGGGACGTCACCTTCCGCACCGCGGTCGCCCAGGCCGAGCTGGAGGACCGCGAGCGGCCCAGCGCCTACCACAAGGTCGCCTTCCACAAGCCCGACGGCACCCCGGTCCACATCGAGACCACCCGCCCCGAGCTGCTCGCGGCCTGCGTCGCCCTGGTCGCCCACCCCGACGACGAGCGGTACCGGGACCTCTTCGGCACCACCGTCACCACGCCGGTCTTCGGCGTCGAGGTCCCCGTCAGGGCGCACCGGCTCGCCGACCCCGAGAAGGGGTCCGGCATCGCCATGATCTGCACCTTCGGCGACACCACCGACGTCACCTGGTGGCGCGAGCTCCAGCTGGACACCCGCCCCATCATCGGCTGGGACGGGCGCATCATCGCCGACCCGCCCGCGGGCCTGGAGTCCGGCGCGGCCCGCGAGGCCTACGACCGCCTGGTCGGCGCCACCGTCCACACCGCCCGCGAGCGCGTCGTGGAGATGCTGCGCGAGAGCGGCGACCTGGTCGGGGACCCCACGCCGATCACCCACCCGGTCAAGTTCTACGAGAAGGGCGACAAGCCCCTCGAAATCGTCACCACCCGCCAGTGGTACATCCGCAACGGCGGCCGCGACGAGGAGCTGCGCCGACAGCTCGTCGAGCGGGGCCGCCAGCTCACCTGGCACCCCGAGCACATGCGGTCCCGCTACGAGAACTGGGTCGAGGGCCTCAACGGCGACTGGCTGATCAGCCGCCAGCGCTTCTTCGGCGTCCCCTTCCCTGTCTGGTATCCGCTGGACGCCGACGGCAACCCGCGCTACGACGAGCCGCTGCTGCCCACCGAGCAGCAGCTGCCCGTCGACCCCAGCTCCGAGGCGCCCGCCGGGTACACCGAGGACCAGCGCGGACAGGCCGACGGCTTCATGGGCGACCCTGACGTGATGGACACCTGGGCCACCTCGTCGCTGTCCCCGCAGATCGCCTCCGGCTGGGAGCGCGACGAGGACCTGTTCCGCCGCGTCTTCCCGATGGACTTCCGCCCCCAGGGCCAGGACATCATCCGCACCTGGCTGTTCTCCACGGTCGTGCGCGCCAACTTCGAGAACGGCACGCTGCCCTGGCACACCACCGGCATCTCCGGCTGGATCCTGGACCCGGACCGCAAGAAGATGTCCAAGTCCAAGGGCAACGTCGTCACCCCGCTGGCGCTGCTGGAGAAGTACAGCTCCGACGCGGTCCGGTACTGGGCGGCCAGCGGCCGACTGGGCACCGACACCGCCATGGACGAGGGCCAGATGAAGGTCGGCCGCCGGCTGGCCATCAAGATCCTCAACGCCAGCAAGTTCGTCATGTCCGTCGCGGGCGAGGGCGCGGTCGCCGACCCGGCGCAGGTCACCGAGCCGCTGGACCGGGCGATGCTCGCCACCCTGGCCGAGGTCGTGGAGGAGGCCACCGCGGCGTTCACCGCCTACGACCACACCCGGGCCCTGGAGCGCACCGAGCGGTTCTTCTGGGACTTCTGCGACGACTACCTGGAGCTGGTCAAGGCCCGCGCCTACGACACCGAGTCCGCCGAGGGCGCCTCCGCGCGCGCCGCGCTGCTCGTCGCCCTGGGCGCCCTGCACAAGCTCTTCGCCCCCTTCGTCCCCTTTGTGGCCGAAGAGGTCTGGAGCTGGTGGCAGGAGGGCTCGCTGCACTCCCAGCCCTGGCCGGACGCCGCCGAGTACCGGGCCGCGGCCGCGGACGGCGACCCCGTCGTCCTGACCGCCACCGCCGAGGTCCTGCGGGCCGTCCGCAAGGCCAAGTCCGAGGCCAAGCTGTCCATGCGGGCCGAGGTCGAGCGGGTCCGGGTCACCGGCAAGCGCGTCGAGGCCGCCCGGGCCGCGGCCGCCGACATCGCCGCCGCCGGCCGGGCCGCCGGGATCGACTTCCAGTCCAGCGACGACGCCGAGCTGACCGTCGAGGTCACCCTCCCCGAGCCCACCGAGGAGCCCGGCGCCCGGTCCTAGGGCGCACACCGTCGCGGCCGGAGCGGACACCCGCCCCGGCCGCGACGTGTTCGTGGCGCTCCCGAAGCGGGGCGGAGGCCCAAAGGGGTACCGCTGAACGCCGATGCAGCGCCCCGGGGGCGATAGGCTCGGCGAATGTGAGTAGTGCATCCCCGGAGGGCGGCCGGATCCCGATCACGGTCCACCGCCTGGACCCCGGCCTTCCCCTGCCCGAGTACGCGCATCCCGGCGACGCGGGAGCCGACCTGTACACCGCCGTGGACGTCGTCCTCGCGCCCGGGGAGCGGTCCACCGTCCCCACCGGCCTGGCCATCGCGCTGCCGGACGGGTACGCGGCCTTCGTGCACCCCAGGTCGGGCCTGGCCGCGCGCTGCGGGCTCACGATCGTCAACGCCCCGGGCACGGTGGACGCCGGATACCGGGGCGAGATCAAGGTGACCCTGCTCAACACCGACTCCGCGGACCCCGTGAAACTCACCCGGGGCGACCGGATCGCGCAGTTGGTGGTCCAGCGTGTGGAGCGGGCGGTGTTCGTCGAGGCGGACACCCTGCCCGGGTCGGTGCGCGGAGCGGGCGGTTTCGGTTCGACCGGGGGCAACGCCGCACTGCGGTGATGGACGTCCCCGACCCGGTGCGATCCCGGGACCAACGGAGAACGAAGAGGTGAGGGCGTGTTTGGACGCCGCCGCAAGAAGCGGAAAGAAGAAGAGGCCGGCAGAGCCGGGGCATCCCGGGAGGGCGCGGCCGGTGCCGTCTCCTTCGACAACGAGGTGCACCCCGGCGCCGAGGCGACCCCCGGCGGCGAACCCGTCAAGGACGCCGACCGGCACCGCTCCAACGGACCGTGGGACGCCGCCGAGGACGCCCCCGAGCTCAAGCGCATGGACCTGGGCGGGATCCAGGTGCCCCAGGAGCAGGGCACCGAGATCCAGGTCAACGTGGCCCAGGACGCCCAGGGCAAGCAGAAGGTCATCGGCGTGACCCTGGTGCGCGGCAAGAGCGCCGTCCAGGTGCAGCCCTTCGCCGCGCCCAAGTCCTCGGGCATGTGGGACGAGATGCGCGAGGAGCTGCGCGAGCAGGTCGAGAAGCAGGGCGGCAAGGTCGAGGACCACGACGGCACCTTCGGCCCCGAGCTCAAGGCCCTGGTGCCGGTGCCCGGCCGGACCACCGAGGACGGCCGCCAGCTGGCCCAGCGGGTGCGGTTCATCGGCGTGGACGGCCCGCGCTGGGTGCTGCGCGGCGTGATCCGCGGCGAGGGCGCCTCCAAGCCGGAGGTGATGGCCGAGGTGGAGAAGCTCTTCGCCGACGTCGTCGTGGTGCGCGGCGACCAGCCCGTCCCGCCCGGCGAGCTGCTGCCCATCACCGTGCCCAAGCAGGTCCAGGAGCAGATGGCCAAGGCCGCCCAGGCGCGCGCCGCCCAGCAGGCCCAGGCCCGCCGGGCCGCCCAGCCGGGTGCGCCGGGGACCTCGCCCAACGGGGCCGCTCCGCGCGGCCCGGGCGCCTCGCCCAACGGCTCCCAGCAGGCCTAGCAGGCCTGGGAGGCCTGACCGGCGTTCACGGAACCGCCCCGGAGCACCGCTCCGGGGCGTTCCCGTGTGCGGAGGGGCCCTCCCGTGTCCGGGTCGGTGCCGCGGGCCGGGCCTTCCGTAGGGTGGGCCCATGACGAACGACAGCGCACCCGCGCCCCTGCCGGAGGACTGGACCCGGGCCCTGGCCGTGGTCGCCCACCCCGACGACCTGGAATTCGGCGTCTCCTCGGCGATCGCCCGCTGGACCCGCCAGGGCAAGGAGGTCGTCGAGCTCATGGTCACCCGCGGTGAGGCGGGCATCGACAGCCTCGGACCCAAGGAGTGCGCCCCGCTGCGGATGGCCGAGCAGCGCGCCTCGGCGGCGGCGGTCGGTGCCGCCGCGGTGGAGTTCCTGGACTTCCCCGACGGCCTGCTGGAGTACGGTCTGCCGCTGCGCCGCGCCCTGGCCGAGGCGATCCGCAGGCACCGGCCCGAGGTGGTCATCTCGATCAACTTCCGCGAGCACTTCGCCGGGGGGAGCGGGTTCAACCACGCCGACCACCGGGTGGTGGGCCCCGCCCTGCTGGACGCGGTCCGCGACGCCGCCAACCGGTGGGTCTTCACCGAGCAGCTCGCCGACGGGCTGGAGCCCTGGTCGGGGGTGCGCTTCGTCGCGTTCGGGGCCTCCCCGCGGGCCGCCCACTTCGTGGAGTTGGGCGAGGACGACCTGGCGGCCGGGGTGGCCTCCCTGGACGCCCACCAGGTCTACCTGGCCAACCTGGACGGGTTCGACCAGAAGGCGTTCCTGCCGCAGGCCGCCGCGATGGCGGGGGAGTGGGCGGGGGTGCCGCTGGCCACCGGCTTCGAGGTGTTCGACGTCTGAGGCGGGTCCGGCCCGCACGCGTGCGGGCCGGACCGCGCTCACCAGGAGTGTTCGAGGGGCTGCGCGGGCCCGGGGTCCCGGGGGTCGGTGACCCGGCCCAGGAAGAGCGCGGCGGAGCCGCGGCGCAGGACGAACGCGAACGGCCGGTCCACGTGGAACTCCAGGGGGCGCGGCGGCGGCATCGCGCTCCCCAGCGTCATCATCACGGCGGTCGCCGCGGCCCCTTCCGCGCCGACCTCGTCCACGTTGAGCACCGCCCGGTGGATGATCGCGTCCACCTGGAGCGGGTCGCCGGTGATCCCGCGCAGGTCGTCGCTCGGCCCGCCCGCCGCGGCCGCGAGTCCGGGCAGCAGCGGCAGCAGCTCGAAGCCGCTCTCCACCCGAAAACGCGGCAGCGCGACGTCCACCCGCTCCGAGCGCAGCGACCCCAGCAGCGCCCGGTGGGCCCCGGCGGTCAGGACGGGCGGTTCGGTGCCCTCCTCCGGCAGGACGACGTCCAGGTACAGGCCGTGGTGCCCGGCCAGGGTGAGCATGCGCAGCCCCGCCGCCCCGGCCACCTGGAAGTGGTCGGTCTGGCGCATGGTGGGCACCGGCCGGTCGCCGCCGGGGGCGTGGAACACCCGCTCCTCGGTGCGCTCCGAGTCGAACGGGGAGGCCCACACCAGCCGCACCCACAGCGCGTTGAGCAGCACGGACTCGGTCCCGGCGGTGACGGCCCCGGGTGAGAGCAGGTCGGGGATCATCCCGCGGGTGACCTCGGCGACGGCGGCGTTGATCTCCCGGCGCACCTTCTCCGGGTCGGCGGCGAAGTCCACGGGGCGCACAGCGGAGGCGGGGCGCCCGGCCAGCTCCGCGGCGAACCCGGGCAGCACGGTGCGGTCGGCGCGCACGTACAGGTCGTTCACCGACGCCAGTTCCAGCGGCGGGGCCTCCTGGCCCCCGGGAGGGGCCCAGCCGCTCGTACCGCCCAGGGTGGTCCCGCCGGCGTCGGCCGACACCGCCGCGTCCAGCGCGGTGACGTGCTCGTCCAGGGTGCCGCGGTCCGCCGCCAGCAGCCGGGTCAGCGCCGCGAGCACCTCCCCCGAGGCCCCGGCGGCGAGCAGGGACAGCGCGGTGGCCGCCGAGTGCGGCGACCACACGTGCGAGGTGTCCGGTTCGGCCAGGGAGTCCTCCAGGGACAGCGCGAAGCGGAGGTGGTCGGGGTCCAGTTCCGGTGTCATGGCGGGCCTTCCGTGGGGAGGTGACGGGAATCGAACGAGGGGGACGGGTGACGGGGGGGATGGGTGTCAGGCGGCGGGTCCGGGGTCGACCGGGTCGGTCACCCGGCCCATGAACAGGATCGAGGCGCCGCGGCGCAGGGCGAACACGAAGGGCCGGTCCACGGTGAACTCCACCGCCCGGGACGGCAGCCCCGCCCGCAGCATGATCACACCCGTGGCCGCGGCCCCCTCCGCGCCCTTCTCGTCCACGCGCAGCACCGCCTGGTGCAGGATCTCGCTCACCGCCAGCGGCTGCGGGCTGATGCCGTTGAACCGCGCCTGGCCGCCGACCATCTCCTTCAGCCCCAGCCGGGCCAGCGGCCCCAGCAGGGACACGCTGGTGCGCACCGTGAACCGCGGCAGCGCCAGCTTCGTCATCGCCGGGGCCTGCGCCCGGTACAGGGCGGACAGCAGCTCCGGGGCCAGCGGCGGCGGGGTGGGGGCCGCGGTGTCGGGCAGCAGCACGTCCAGGTACAGGCCGTGCCCCCCGGCGAGGGTGGCCAGGCTCCACCCGTGCGCGCGGGCCAGCGGAAGCTTCGCGGTGCGGTGCATGGTGGGCACCGGTCTGGGCCCGCCCGGGGCCCGGAACGTCGCGGGCCTGGTGTTGGAGGGCTTGAACGGCTCCTGCCAGACCATCTTCACCCACAGGGCGTTCACCAGCAGCAGGCGCACGTCGGGCGGCGGCAGCCCGGGCGGCAGCAGCTGGTCGATGAGGCCGCGGGTCACCTGGGCGACCCGGCCGTTGATGTACCGGCGGACCCCCTCGGTGTCGCCCCGGAAGTCGACGTTGGCGATCTCCGCGCCGCCCCGGGCGCGCACGTGCTCCACGAACGTCCGGCGCAGCTGCAGGTCGCCGGGCACGTACAGGCCGTTGAGCACGGCCAGGTCGAGCCCGGGTTCGAAGGCCACCGAGGCGTCCAGGTCCAGCAGCTGCCCGGCGAAGTCGCGGCCGATGAGGGCCACGATCTGGGCCAGGGTCCGGTGGGAGGCCCCCGAGGCCAGCAGGGCCAGCACGGTGCCCACGGAGTGGGGTGACCACACGTGGGAGGTACCGGGGTGGATCAGTTCCCGGTCCAGTGCGGCGGCGAACTCCAGGTGGTCCCTCCGGGGGAGGGGGATGGACGACATCGGGCTCCTCGGATCGGTGGTTCTCCGGGGCAAGCGTACGGAGTGCCGACGCCGCAGGCCAGGGTCACCCTGCCGGTCCGGGGTCGTCGGGGTCGGCGACCCGCCCCAGGAGGAGCAGGGCGGCCCCGCGGGGTCGAACCCCGGCAGGCCGGCCAGCCGGTCCCGGGTGCGGCCGCCCGCGCCCTGGGCGAGCAGGTCCGGGACGGCGCCCACCGAGGCCGGGGACCACACGTGGGATGCGAGGGGGTCCCTCCAGGGCGGGGAGGAGAGCAAGGAGCGGCGTCGGGGCGTCCCGGGAGGCGGGAATCCGGCTGTCGGGGGATGTGCCTCCAGGCTACGGCCGGGGCCGTCCGATCCGTGTGGGGTTGACCGGACCCGGTCGGACCGCGGCCGGGTCCGGCCGGTGAGAAATCGGTGAGAAGCCGCACGGACCATCCGCCCCGCAGCCGGGCAAAACCGTCGATAGCGCCCCGGCCGGGACCGGGAGGGCCGCCGGAGGTCGCGTAGGGTGGGTCATCATGACCGTGCACCCCCCGCCCGGGGGCGGCACCGAACGACGCGGAGCGGACCGGGAGCAGATGACTGAGCAGCAGCGCGCCGAGGAGGGCACCGGCCCCGAGCCCGAGGGGGCGCGCCCCCCGGAGGTGACCGAGGAGACCGTCGAGGCGCTGGTCCGCTCCCAGCTCGCCAAGGCGCTGGGCGGCAAGCGGGGCATGGTCGAGGCGGCCGTTCCGACCCTGACCTTCACCCTCTCCTACATCATCGGCTCGGACCTGCGCCTGTCCATCGGCCTGGGAGTGGCCGCGGCCCTGCTGCTGGGCGTGCTGCGGCTGGTCCAGCGCTCCTCGGTGCAGTACGTCGTCACCAGCCTGTTCGGCATCGGCATCGCCGCGGTCTTCGCGATGCGCAGCGGCAACGCCGCCGACGCCTTCCTGCCCGGCATCATCTACAACGCCGTCTACGCGCTGGTGCTGAGCCTGTCGGTGCTGGTGCGCTGGCCCGCCATCGGGCTGATGATCGGCCCGTTCATCGGGCACAAGGAGGACTTCACCTCCTGGCGGGAGAACCCCGCCGTGGTCTCGCTGGCGTCCAAGCTCACCTGGCTGCTGGTCCTGCCCTGCGTCATCCGCGTGGTCGTGCAGTACCCCCTGTGGGCGGCCGCCACCTACGCCGGGGCGAACACGTTCGCGGCCCTTGGCCTGTCCAAGGTCGCCATGGGCTGGCCGCTCCAGGTGGCGGCGTTCGCGGCGATGGTGTGGGTGCTGGCCCGCGGGCGCACCCCGCTGGCCGAGCGGCCCGCCGCCCAGGACCGACCCGAATCCTGACGGTCCCCCGAACCCGCGGTCCTCGAACAGACGGTCCCTCGAACAGACGGGGCGCGCCCGCCGGGCGCGCCCCGCATCCGTTCTCAGGCCCCGGACGCCTCGCCCGCCGGGTCCAGGACCGCCTCCAGCGGGCCCAGCGCCTCCGGCTCGGCCAGGAACACCACGGTGTTGCCCACCGACAGCACCCGGTCGGGCTCGGGCGCGCGCACCCCGCCCGGCCCCACCACCGCGACCAGCGCCACACCCCCGGGCAGCACCGCCGCCAGCTCGGACTCGGGCCGCCCCGCGAACGGGCTGCCCGCGTGCAGCACCGACTCGGCGATCTCCGCGCCCGGCAGCGGCGGCAGGGCGTCCTCGTCGGAGGGCTCCTCCTCCGGGTCGTCCTCCACCAGGTCGGCGATCAGCCGCGGCGGCGACACCGCCAGGTCCACGCCCCACGAGTCGTTGAACAGCCACTCGTTGACCGGGTCGTTGATCCGGGCGATCACCCGGCCCACCCCGAACTCGGTCTTGGCCAGCAGGGACACGACCAGGTTCACCTTGTCGTCACTGCTGGCGGCGACCACCACGTCGAAGTCGCCCAGCCGGGCGTCCTCCAGGGTGGACAGCTCGCAGGCGTCCGCCAGCAGCCACTCCACCTGCGGCAGGTCGTCCACCCCGATCGCCCGGGTGTCCCGGTCGATGAGCAGGACGTCGTGCCCGTTGCCCGCCAGCTCCGTGGCGATGGAACGCCCCACGCTCCCGGCACCCGCGATCGCGACGCGCATCACCGCACCTCCTCGTCACCGGGGTCCCCGTGCAGGCGCGCGGACAGCCCGTCCAGTTCCCGGCCCGGGGCCACGACGTGCAGCACGTCGCCCGCCTCCAGGGCCACCTCCGCGCCGGCCAGCACGATCCGGCCGCTGCGGGTCAGGTACACCACCCGCAGCCCCGCCCGCTCCTCCAGTTCGGTGATCGGCCGCCCCGCCCACCCCTCGGGCAGGGTGACGTCGGTCATCGTCAGTGTCCCCGACGCGTCCTGCCACTCCGGGCCCGCGGTCAGGCGGTCGTCCCCCGGCACCATCCGGCGCAGGATCGCGTCCGCGGTCCACCGCACCGTCGCCACGGTGGGGATGCCCAGCCGCTGGTACACCTCCGCGCGGCGCGGGTCGTAGATCCGCGCCACCACGTGCTCCACCCCGAACGTCTCGCGCGCCACCCGGGCCGCGATGATGTTGGAGTTGTCCCCGTTGCTCACCGCGGCGAACGCCCGTGCCCGGTCGATCCCGGCGGCCAGCAGCACCTCCCGGTCGTACCCCAGCCCCCGGACCGCGTGTTTGGCGGTGTCCCCGCGCAGCCTCCGGAACGCCTCGGGGTCCTGGTCGATCACCGCCACCGTGTGCCCCAGGTCAACCAGTGTGTGCGCCAGCGTGGACCCCACGCGGCCGCACCCCATGATCACGATGTGCACCTCGCCCGCACTCCCGTCGAAACAGCGCCTCCCGGGCGCGGGGCGTCACCCCGTGCCCTCTCAGTGCCACCTTGGCACATCGGCCACCATCCCGTGCGTTCGGGCCGACACCGGGCGGGGCCGGAGCGGCCGCCGTGCGCCGAGCGTGACCGGAACCGGGTCGCGGTGGCGGTAGATTGGGGCGGTCGGTGACCGTGCGTGCAGGTCACCCGCGGGACGTGCGCCGACGCGCACCCCGGGGCGCCCCGCAGCGCCCCGCCACAGCCTCCTCCCGCGACGGGCGACGACCCGTGGACGCCGCCGCAGCACATCCGCGATCCCCGGAGGAACCCCGTCATGACCCATGCCGGTACCGAGTTCGAGCTCACCGTCGACGACGTCGCCCACGGCGGGTGGTGCGTGGGCCGCCACAACGGCCAGGTGGTGTTCGTCCGCCACGCCCTGCCCGGCGAGCGGGTGCGGGTGCGGGTCACCGAACGCACCAGCAACCTGCTGCGCGCCGAGGCGGTCGAGGTCCTCACCGCCTCCCCGGACCGGGTCGAGGCCCCCTGCCGGTTCGCCGGGCCGGGCGCCTGCGGCGGCTGCGACTGGCAGCACGCCGCCCCCGAGGCCCAGCGGCGGCTCAAGGGCAGGGTGGTCGCCGACCAGCTGCGCCGGATCGCCGGGATCGACCGCGAGGTCGTCGTCGAGGAGCTGCCCGGCACCCCCGGCGGCCTGGGCTGGCGCACCCGGGTGCGGTTCGCGGTGGACGCCGAGGGCACCCCCGGCCTGCGCCGCCACCGCTCCCACGACATCGAGCCGGTGGACCGCTGCCTCATCGCCCACCCCGGCGTCACCGAGCTGGGCGTGACCGAGCTGCCCTGGCCGGGCGTGCGCGAGGTCGAGGCCATCGCCGCCGCCGAGCGCGCCGACCGGGCGATTGTGGTCACCCCCACCGGCGCCAAGCTGGGCACCCTGCCCGAGCTGAAGGCCTCCAGCGCCGTGCTGCGCCGCTTCAAGGGCGGCCGCGTCCAGCAGGTGCGGGGCCGCCGCGGGGTGCGCGAGATCGTCGGCGAACGCGAGTTCCGGGTGGGCGCGGGCGGGTTCTGGCAGGTCCACCCGGCCGCCGCCGGGGTGTTCACCGAGGCGATCCTGGCCGCGCTGGCCCCCAAGCCCGGGGAGACCGCCCTGGACCTGTACTGCGGCGCGGGGCTGTTCACCGCGGCCCTGGCCGAGGCCGTGGGACCCGAGGGGCGCACCATGGGCGTGGAGAGCGGCGCCGACTCGGTGCGCGACGCCCGGTACAACCTGCGCGACCTGGAGCAGGTGCGCATCGAACAGCACGACGTGGCCGCGCAGCTGCGCGAGTGGGCCGACGTGCGCGCCGACGTGGTCGCCCTGGACCCGCCCCGCGCGGGGGCCGGGGCCGAGGTGGTCCGCTCGATCGCCGGGACCCGGCCGCGGGCGGTGGCCTACCTGTCGTGCGACCCGGCCACCCTGGCCCGCGACCTCGCCGAGTTCGACAGGGTCGGGTACCGGCTGGTGGACCTGCGGGCCTTCGACGCCTTCCCGATGACCCACCACGTGGAGTGCCTGGCGGTGCTGGAGCCGGTCAACCCGGCCCGCCGCCACCGCGAGGCCCAGGAGGCCCGCGAGGCCGGCGGGCAGTGACCGCGCCGGG
>NZ_JBJJBV010000202.1:0-12253 GCF_045446735.1 Nocardiopsis protaetiae | reverse complement strand
CGAGGAGGGGCGCACCGTCAACGCGGTCATCGCGACCCTGCCCGACAACCCGACCGGCACCGTGGCGAGCCGCGAGACCGTGCGCCGGCTGGCGGAGGTCGCCCGCGAGCTGGACCTGGTGATCATCTCCGACGAGATCTACCGCGACCTCGTCCACCCGGTCGGCCCCGGCGGGGAGCCCGTCCGGGTGCACAGCCCCGCGGAGTTCGCTCCAGAACGAACCGTCATCTCCACCGGGCTGAGCAAGAACCTCGCCCTGGGCGGCTGGCGGATCGGGGTCCTGCGCCTGCCCGACTCCGAGATCGGGCACCGGCTGCGCGGCGGCCTGCTCGGCGTGGCCAGCGAGATCTGGTCCAGCCCGGCCGCCCCGGTCCAGGAGGCCGCCGCCCACGCGTTCACCGAGCCCGCCGGGCTGGTCGACCACATCGACCGCAGCCGCCGCCTGCACGGGATCGTCGCCCGCGCCGTGGCCGACGCGTTCACCGGGGCGGGGGCGGCCGTCACCCCGCCGCGGGCCGCGTTCTACCTCTACCCGGACTTCGAGCCGGTGCGCGAGCGGCTGGCCGAGCTGCACGGCGTCACCACCGGGCCCGGCCTGACCGGCCTGCTGCTGGACCGGTTCGGCATGGGTGTGCTGCCCGCCGTCGAGTTCGGCGAGGGGCCCGAGGCCCTGCGCATGCGGGTCGCCACCAGCCTGCTCTACGGCGACACCGAGGAGCGCCGCTACGCCGCGCTGGCCGCCACCGACCCGCTGGCGCTGCCCTGGATCCGCGCCCACCTGGACCGGCTCTCCGAGGTCCTGGGCGCGCTGCTGCCCGCCCCGGCGCCCGCGGCGGTGCCGCAGCCGATCGTGCGGACGGTCGCCGAGCCGGTCCACTAGCCGTCGAACCGGTTCACCGCGTCCATGGGGAGGAGGGTGGACGGGGCCCTTCCCCGGGGGTCGGGTTCGGGGGAAGGGCCCCGTCGTCCGTGATGGTCGCGGGGGCGGGGTGCCAGCGGGCAGGGTGTCAGCGGGCGGGCAGCGCCGGCGGCTCCCCGGCGGCCAGCTCGCGGCTGGGGGCCAGCACCGACCGGTAGTGGGCCAGCAGCTCGTCGCCCACCGCGTCCCAGGTGCGGTGCTCCACCGACGCCCGGGCCCGGCCCGCCAGCTCGGCGCGCAGGGCGCGGTTGTGGGCCAGCCGCCCCACCGCCACCCGCAGCTCGCGCACCGAGTCCGGCGCGTACAGCAGCCCGTTGACGCCGTCCTCCACCAGGTCCAGCGGCCCGCCCGCGGCCGGGGCGACCACCGGGACCCCCGCGGCCAGCGACTCCTGGACCGCCTGGCAGAACGTCTCGTCGGCGCCGGTGTGCACGAACACGTCCAAGGAGGCGTACAGCCGGGACAGGTCGCCCCCGGTGCGCTGGCCGGTGAAGACCGCGCCGCACAGCCGCCGCCGCAGCCGGGGCAGCTCCGGGCCGTCGCCGACCACGACCACCTTCACGTTGCGCAGCTTCAGCACGTGCTCCAGCAGGTCGACGCGCTTGTCCTTGGCCAGCCGGCCCACGTAGCCGACGATGGCCTCCCCGTTGGGGGCCAGCGCCCGGCGCAGCTCCTCGTCGCGGTGGCCGGGGTGGAAGCGCTCCACGTCCACCCCGCGCCGCCACAGCGCCAGCCGGGGGAACCCGTGGGCGGACAGGGCCTCCATCGTCGCGGAGGAGGGCACCAGGGTGCGGTCGGCCGCCGCGTGGACGCGGCGCAGCCCCGACCACAGGTGTTCGTGCCCGGGCAGCCCGTAGCGGCGGGCGAACCCCGCCAGGTCGGTCTGGAACACCGCCACCGTCGGCAGCGCCCAGCGGCGGGCCGCCTCCACGGTGGCCAGGCCCATCAGGGCGGGCGAGGCCAGGTGCACCAGGTCCGGGGAGAACGACCGGATGGCGGTGGTCAGGGTGCGCCGGGCGGGCAGGCCCAGGGAGAAGTCGCGGTAGACGGGCAGCGGCACCGAGGGGGTACGCACCACCGGGAATCCCGCGTAGTGGGTGGGACCGTGGTGCCCCGGGGCCAGGATCAGCGCCCGGTGGCCGCGGGCGGCCAGCAGGTCGGCGACCCGGCACACGGAGTTGGTCACTCCGTTCACCTGGGGCAGGAAGGACTCGGTCACGATCGCGACGCGCAGCGGGCGCTGCCCGTCGTCGGGGGCGGGGATCGGATCGCTGACGGTGTCGAGGTGGGACATGCGGGCGGCTCCCAACGCCGGGGGGACGTGTTCCCGACGCTAGAAGGCGCAGGTGAACCCGGGTGGGGCGCGGAGAGAACCGGACGCGTCGCGCGGGCGTGGGCTCACCGAGCGCGCGGTGACGGGCCGCGGACGGCGCCCCCGCCCGCGGGTTGCCCGGAGATGACCCGGCGGTGGCTAAGATCGCATCACGTGATCGAATCATTGCTCTGAGGAGTTGAACGGTGACTCTCGTGGAATGGGCCGACGAGGTCCGCGTCGCACTCGGGCTTCCCGACACCGAATCCCTGGACCGTGAGGACGTGGACCTCATCCTCGACCTCGCCAAGGACGCCGCGCACTCCGTCGCCCGCCCGGCCGCGCCGCTCACCGCCTACCTGCTCGGCATCGCCGTGGGGCGCGGGGCGGACCCGGAGGCGACGGCGCGGCTGCTCGGCGAACTCGCCCGCGGCAAGGCCGACGGCGACGCCGGGGGTGACGCATGACACCTGCGGCGGGTCGAGAACGCTTCGGTGGACACTCCGGTTCCCGAAGAGACCCGCATGAGGAAAGTGTGTGATGCGTTCGTTACGCACCACTGCAATTCTTTGCCGATAACGCAAGGCCACCACCAGTGGCGACGCACCCCCGAGGACATCCGCCCCCCGCGCCGACACCGGTGGCGTCCTCGGCACCATCCACCGATCGACAGGGAGATCCCCCGTGGACCAGCTCCTTGAAATGGCCGACCTCATCAGCGGCATCATCTGGGGACCCTTCGTCCTCATTCCGCTGCTGTTCGCCGTCGGCCTTTTCCTCACCATCCGGCTGAACCTGCTCCAACTCCTCAAGCTCCCGCACGCCCTGTGGCTCGCGATCATCCGGCGGAAGGAGGACGACTCCGTCGAGGGGGACATCTCCCACTACCAGGCGCTCAGCACGGCCCTCGCGGCCACCGTCGGCGTCGGCAACATCGCCGGTGCCGCGCTCGCCATCGGCATCGGCGGTCCCGGCGCCCTCTTCTGGATGTGGGTCGTCGGCTTCCTCGGCATGGCGACCAAGTACAGCGAGGCCCTGCTGGGCGTGAAGTTCCGCCGCACCGACGCCAAGGGCGAGCAGAGCGGCGGCCCGATGTACTACCTCAAGTTCGGCATCGGCGGAAGCTTCGGCACCACCCTGGGCGTGCTCTTCGCCGTCTTCGGCGCCATCGCGGCCTTCGGCATCGGCAACGGCAGCCAGGCCAACACCGTCGCCCAGCAGGTCAACAGCGTGACCGGCGTCGACACCTGGGTCATCGGCCTCGTCCTCATGCTGCTGACCGCCGCGGTCATCCTCGGCGGCATCAAGAGCATCGGCCGGGTCGCCTCCGCGCTCGTTCCGATCATGATCATCGGCTACGTCGGCATCTGCCTGATCGTGCTCGCCGCCAACTGGGCGCAGATCCTGCCCGCGCTCCAGATCGTCGTCACCGACGCCTTCACCGGCACCGCGGCCGTCGGCGGCTTCGCCGGCTCCACCATGCTGATCGCCATCCAGATGGGCTTCGCGCGCGGCATCTTCTCCAACGAGTCGGGCCTGGGCACCGGCGGTATCGCCGCCGCCGCGGCCAAGACCCGCCAGCCGGTCCGCCAGGCCATGGTCTCCATGACCCAGACCTTCATCGACACCATCATCGTGGTCACCATGACCTGCATGGTCATCATCACCACCGGTGTCTGGCAGGGCGAGAACGCCGCGGACGGCTCCCTGCTGACCAGTGAGGCGATGACCGAGGGCCTGGGCGCCATCAGCCCGGCCCTGGCTCCGGCGGGCGCGGTGATCGTGGCGGTCTCCGTCGCGGTGTTCGCCTTCACCACGCTGCTCGGCTGGTCCTACTACGGCGACCGGTGCATCGAGTTCCTGGCGGGCCGCAAGCTCGTGCTGCCCTACCGGATCCTGTTCATCCTCGTCGTGTTCGTCGGCTCCGTGGCCAGCCTGGACTCGGTGTGGCTGTTCAGCGACATCGCCAACGGCCTGATGGCGCTGCCCAACCTGGTGGGCCTGCTGGTGCTGTCGCCGCTCATCGTGGCGGAGACGAAGAAGTTCTTCGCGCACCCGGACTGGAAGGACCCCGACGCCCTGATGGAGGACGTCAAGGGTTAGCCGCCCCCACACGGGGTGGACACGCAAGGGGGACCGGCCGTCGGCCGGTCCCCCTTCTGCGTGCCCGCCCGCGCGTTCCGGCAGGGCCTACCCGGCTACCACCAGGCGTGGAAGTGGTGGACGGGGCCCTGGCCGCCGCCCGCGTCGATCTCGTCGGCGCGGCGCAGCGCCTCGGTCAGGTAGGCCTTGGCGTCGGCCACCGCCGTGGCCGCGTCCGGGCGCTGGGGCAGCAGCGCCGCGATGGACGAGGACAGGGTGCAGCCGGTGCCGTGGGTGTTGCGGGTGGCCACCCGGGGCGCGGAGAACTCACGGTCCTCCCCATCCTGGGACACCAGCACGTCGACGCTCTCCCCGCCCTCCAGATGCCCGCCCTTGAGCAGCACCCGGCGCGGGCCCAGCTCCAGCAGGCGGCGGGCCTGGTCGCGCATCCCCGCCAGGTCGGTGGCCTCGGGCTCGTCGAGCAGGTCGGCGGCCTCGGGCAGGTTGGGGGTGAGCAGGTCGGCGCGGGGCAGCAGCTCGGTGCGCAGCGCCTTGATGGCCGAGGCCTCCAGCAGCCGGTCGCCGCTCTTGGCCACCATCACCGGGTCCACCACGACATTGGTGAGCCCGTGCCGCCCGATCGCCTCGGCGACGGCCCCGGTGACCTCGGCGGTGCCGAGCATCCCGATCTTGACCGCGTGCACGGTCGCGTCGGAGAACAGGGTGTCCATCTGGTGGACGACGAACTCGGCGGGGACGGGGTGGACCCCGGTGACGCCGCGGGTGGACTGGGCGGTGAGCGCGGTGACCACGCTCATCCCGAACGTCCCGTGGGCGGAGAAGGCCTTGAGGTCGGCCTGGATCCCGGCGCCCCCGCTGGGGTCGCTGCCGGCGATGGACACGATGTTGTACGCGCTCATGGGCGTTCCTTCGCTAGTGCTAACTAGGGCAGGTTCGACGGGTGTGCTCTCAGCCGGGGCGCGACCGGTCGGCCGCGCCCCGGCACCCCGCGCCGTGCGGACCCGGGAGGGTCCCTTCGGTTGAGGAGGCCGCTCGTGCGGCGGTCAGGCGGTGGGCGTGCTCTCGGCGCGCGCCTTGAGGATCTTGCGGACCCGGACCACCACGAACCACAGCAGCAGCAGGGCGATGACGACCAGGACGATGTTGCTGATCAGGCCGCTCCACTGGACCAGGATCGGCTTGATGGCCGGGCCGAAGACGAAGCCCAGGCCGATCCAGATGGTGTTCCACACCGCGGAGCCGATGACGGTGTAGAGGGAGAACTTCAGCAGCGGCATCCGCTCGATGCCCGCCGGGACGGAGATGAAGCTGCGGACCAGGGGCACGCACCGGCCCAGCAGGACGGCCAGGCCGCCGAAGCGCTCGAAGAACCTCTCGGCCTTGTGGAAGTCGCCGATCTCCAGCAGCGGGGTCTTCTCGACCAGCCACATGGTGCGCTCACGGCCCAGCAGGGCGCCGATCGCGTAGAAGCCCCAGGCGCCGACGAGGCAGCCGATGGTCGCCCACATGATGGCGAGCCAGACGTTCATCTGCCCGTCGTAGGCGAGGAAGCCCGCGCCGGGCAGGACGGCCTCACTGGGCATCGGCGGGAAGAAGGTCTCGATGAACAGGGCGACGCCCACGCCGGGCTCGCCCAGGGTCACCATGAGGTTCAGGACCCACCCGATGAACCCCTCGTACTCGTGGACGATCTCCTCCTCGATCGACGTGTCCATGGCCAGGGCCGACATCGTCCACAGATTCGCTGGCATCCGGGTTCCTCTTCTACTTTGCGGGCGGGTCTGGAGGGGAAGGACCCCGCCGGGCCGGGGGAGGGGCGCGGACCGCGCTCGCGCGGTCGGCAGGGGTGCCCGTCCATCGCGGGTCCTTCGTCTGCTGGTGTGGGCTCGGTGGGACGGCTCTCCCCGGTCAGGGGCGTCCTCGACCTGCCTTCTCCTAAGGTACAAGCGGAAACGGTCGCCGTGGGCGGCCGCGGGGGCGGGGTGCGGATTCCCCCACCCCGTGCGATCGGGGGCGCCGGGGGAGTCAGGGGGCGGGACGAACAGGCGTTTTGTCAGTCATTGTGCGGTTTTTCGGTCGTGCAGAGACCCCGTCCCACAGGAACCGAAAAAGGGGGAGTCCCGCAGCACAGTACTGCGGGACCCCCCATGGCCGGTTCCGGCCCCCTCAGACGTTGTCGCGGACCACCGACGACGCCCACCGGTAATCCTGCTTGCCGACCGCGGTGCGCCGCACCCGGTCCACGAAGTGCACGGTCTTCGGCACCTTGAACCCGGCCAGCCGCACCCGGCAGAACGCCAGCATCCCCGCCTCGTCCGGCGCCGCACCCGCCGCCAGCGACACCAGCGCGGTCACCCGCTGGCCCAGCAGCTCGTCCGGCGCGGGCACCACGATGGCGTCCTCCACCGAGGGGTGGGCCTTGAGCGCCGCCTCGACCTCCTCGGGGTACACCTTCTCGCCCGCCGTATTGATGACGACGCTGCCGCGCCCCAGCAGCACGATCGCGCCGTCCCCGGCCCGGGTGCCGAAGTCGCCCGACAGCGCCCAGCGGCGACCCTCCCCGTCGGTGGGGAAGGTGCGCGCCGTGGCGATCGGGTCGTTGTAGTAGCCCAGCGGGATCCGCCCGGTCCGGGCGATCCGGCCGACCACCGGCGACCCCGGCGGCAGCGGGCGCAGCCGGTCGTCCAGCACGGCGATGCTGCCGCCCATGGTGAAGCTGCGGCCGTCCGGGGAGCCGGTCAGCGGCTCCGGCTCGCCCCCGGCGTCCCCTCCGGTCGCCGACCCGCACACCCCGGTCTCCGAGCCCCCGTAGGAGTCGGCCAGGGCGACGTCCTCGCGCCAGGCCCGCCACAGCCCGCGCACCGGCGGGGTCAGCGGCGTCCCGCCCGAGCGTACCGCGGACAGCTCCGGACACAGCCCGGGTTCGGTGAGCAGGTGCCGGGCCAGCGGGCGGGCCATCGCGTCGCCCACCACCTGGAGCGTGTGCACGCCCTCCCGGTGGGCCAGCGCGATCACCCGCTCGGCGCGGAAGCTGCGGTCGGTGGACAGCACCACGCGCTTGCCGCACAGCAGCATGCTCAGCGCGTTCCACTGCCCGGCGGCGTGCATCAGCGGCCCCAGCACCAGCATGCGCTGGGGGAAGCAGGCGCGGGCCCGGTCGGCCACGTCGCGGGGGGAGCGGGCGCGCGGGGCGCCGGGGGAGCGGCGTTCGATCGCCGCCCGGAAGATGTCGGCCTGCCGCCACAGGACGCCCTTGGGGTAGCCGGTGGTGCCGCCGGTGTACAGCAGGTAGTGGTCCGAGCCCGAGGTCGGCGGCAGCACCCGGTCCCGCGGCGCTCCGGCCAGCGCGTCCTCGTAGCCCACGGCCTCGGGGAAGGCGGCGCGCACGGCCGCGCGCGCCTCGGGGGCCGCGCCGTCCTCCAGCAGCACCGCGTGGCGCAGCCGGGGCAGGTCGGGGCGGACCCGGGCCACCGTCGCGGCCAGGGACTCCTCGGCGATCAGCGCCACCGTGTGGGAGTCCGCCAGGACGTGGCGCAGCTCGCCCGCCACGTAGCGGTAGTTGACGTTCACCGGCACCGCGCCCGCGCGCAGCACCCCCAGGAACGACTCCACCCACTCGGCCCGGTTGAAGGACAGGATCGCCACGTGCTCGCCGCGGCGCACACCGGCGGCGACCAGGTGCCGGGCCAGCCGGTCGGCGCGGGTGTGCAGGTCGGCGTAGGAGACGACGCGGCCGCCGGCGACCAGGGCGGTCCGCCCGGGCACCGCCTCGGCGACGGCGTCGAAGAGCCGGGTCAGCGAGAACGCGGCGTCGGGGTCGGCCGGTGCGGGGGACGCGGTGTCGGGGGACACGGCGTGGTGCGGCACGGCGGATCCGGGCGTCGAACGCACGGGCGGCCTCCCTCTGCGGCGGATGCGGCGCCGCCGTCCACGGCACGGGGGCTCGCGGCGGGACGCCTGCGCCGACCGGACTTACGGCCGACGCTTCGGTGGCTTGTGTGCCGACCGTACCCGTCGGGGAGGAACCCGATCGCCACCGGGGGTGTGGACCGCATCACCCCACCTCAGGGGCCCGGTCACAGGGTGCGGACGGCCCTGTTCCACGGGCTCTCCGGGCCGGATGTGACACCCGGATTTCGGGCCCGATCGTGCACTTGTGATGCACCTCACCCCTTGTGGGGTCACCGGGTCATCTGCTCAACTCTTGGGGACCTGCCCGCCGGGGGCTCTACCGGGCCCTTCCGGTGGGTATCTAGTGTCTGACATCGGTCAATGGTGATCGGAGCGGTTGGATGAGCAACACCCAGAACCTGGGGCAGCAGGACAACGCCGGGAACCTCGGCGCGACACTTCCCGAACTCGACACACCCGCGCTCTCCAGCGCGGACCACATCGCCCTCGCACAGGAGCACTCCGCGCACAACTACGCCCCCCTGCCCGTCGTCATCGCCGAGGGCCGCGGGGCCTGGGTGACGGACGTGGAGGGCGAGCGCTACCTCGACTGTCTGGCCGGGTACTCGGCCATGAACTTCGGCCACCACAACCCCGACCTGCTGGCCGCGGCCCACCGCCAGCTCGACCGGGTGACCCTCACCAGCCGCGCCTTCTACAACGATCAGTTCGGACCCTGGGTGGACGCCCTGTCCCGGATGGTCGGCAAGGAGAAGGTCCTGCCGATGAACACCGGCGCCGAGGCGGTGGAGACCGGCATCAAGGTCGCCCGCAAGTGGGGCTACGAGGTCAAGGGCGTGCCCGAGAACCAGGCCACCATCGTCGTGGCCGGGGCCAACTTCCACGGCCGCACCACCACGATCATCTCCTTCTCCTCCGACCCCGAGGCCCGTACCGGTTTCGGTCCCTACACGCCGGGCTTCCGCTCGGTGCCCTACGGCGATGCCGAGGCGATCGAGGAGGCCATCGACGACACCACGGTCGCCGTCCTCATCGAGCCGGTCCAGGGCGAGGCCGGGGTCATCGTCCCGCCGCTGGACTACCTGCCGCGGGTGCGGGAGATCTGCGACGACAACCGGGTGCTGTTCATCGCCGACGAGGTCCAGTCGGGCCTGGGGCGCACCGGCACGATCCGGGCCTGCGAGCACAGCGGGGTCGTCCCGGACGCCTACCTCTTCGGCAAGGCGCTGGGCGGCGGCATCCTGCCGGTGTCGGCGATGGTCGCGAACGAGGACGTGCTCGGCGTCATCCAGCCGGGCCAGCACGGCAGCACGTTCGGCGGCAACCCGCTGGCCGGGGCGGTGGGCCACACGGTCGTCCGGATGCTGACCGAGGGCCCCTACCTGGAGAACGCGCGCAAGCTGGGCGAGGTGTTCAGCCGCCGCCTGGAGGAGTTCGTCGGCAAGGGCGTGGTGTCGGTGCGCAGCATCGGCCTGTGGGCCGGCGTGGACGTGGACCCGGCGCTGGCCTCGGGCAAGGAGATGTGCGAGCGGCTGGCCGGGAACGGAGTCCTGGTCAAGGACACCCACGGCTCCACCGTGCGCATGTCGCCGCCGCTGGTGATCAGCGAGGAGGACCTCAACTGGGGTCTGGACCGGTTCGCCGAGGTGCTGGAGGACCTGCGGGCCGGGCGCTGACCGCCGCCTGAGAGCACGAGGGCCCGCCTCCGGTCCGGGAGGCGGGCCCTTCCGCGTGTTTCCGGGTGCTGTCAGGGGTGCGGGTCAGCCGCCCGCCTCGTTGACGGGGGCGTCCGGGTCGGGCGAGGCCGACGGCGCGTCCGAGGGCTCCTGCGACGGGGCCGGCGGGGGCGCGTGCACCGGGTCCAGCGGCCCGCCCAGCTCGGTGCTCAGCAGCGACTCGTCCACCCGTTCCAGGGTCTCCCGCGACACGTACAGCACGCGTTCGGGGCCTTCGAGGATCTGTAGGCGCACCCGCTCGGCGATCGACATCTGCCCCTGGGCGGTGGGGTGGAAGGTCGCCCGGTCCACCTTGAGGCCCTCGCCGAACCGGCCCAGCACGATGCCGTTCAGCCAGGCCTCGTCGGCGCTGACCTCGTGGCCGGTGAACGCCGAGAACGTGTTGACGTACTCCACGCTCCCGGCCGCCCGGGACCCGTAGACCTCGCCGTCGGCCCGGTACACCGCGTCGCGGATGCGCTCGTTGAACCGCTCGGCGATCCCGTTGAGCCACAGCTGGTCCTTGACGGTCAGCGTGTAGTACATGCCCGGCGGCTCCTCCGGGAACAGCCGCGGGTAGCCCAGCACCAGGACGCGCGCGTCGGGGGCGCGGTCGCGGATCTCCGCGATGACGGTGGCCAGGGTCTCCTCGAACCGGTTCATTCGCTTGTCGATGTCCTCCTCCTGCTCGGTGCAGACGCTGCTCTCCAGCAGCGGCATCCGCACGATGCAGGTGCGCAGGACCGGGATGAACCCCAGGTCGTTGCCGCCGATCCCGAGCGTCACCAGGGAGGTGTGCGCGGTGACCCGCTCGATCTGGGACTCGGGGGTGCCCAGCTCGTCGAGCATCACCGAGCCCTTGTGGCTGCTGCACGCGTAGAAGGCGAGGGAGCCGGCGAAGTCGAACTCGTCGGCGATGAGGTGGGCGTAGGCGTTGGAGGAGCGCCAGCAGCCGCCGGGCATCGCGGTCTCGGGGGCGTAGTCGCCCGCGCCGTCGCCGGAGGAGTAGGAGTCGCCCAGGGCCACGTAGTTGCCCCACAGGGCGCCGTCCTGCGGGGTGACGCGCTCGCGCCAGTCGGTCTGCTCCTCCTCGGTGATGGGGGGCAGGTCCTCGGCCGGGCACACGCCGCCGGTGATCCCGCACCACAGGGCGCGCAGGGAGTCGCGTCCGGCGGGCACGGTGAGCGTGACGATGAGGGACAGGACCAGCAGCAGGGACACCCCGACCGCGATGCGGGTGCGCAGCCGGGTGCGGCGCGGGGGCCGCCCGGTGTCGTCGGTGCTGCCGGTGCCCTCGGCGTTCCCGGTGTCCCCGGCGGGATCTTCGGGGGTCTCCCGCGCGGCGGTCTCCTCCGGCTCTCGCGCGGGGGTCTGTCCGGAGTCCTCCGCGGGGTCCTTTCCGGGGGTCCCGGACGCCTCCTCGTCGCCGGTCGGCACAGCCGTCACCGCCTCCCGTTATCCGCGCGGGCCTGTCTCGATCACGAAGCCTACCCGGGGCGGTTCGCGGCGATGACGTCCACGGCCCGGCGGATCTCGGCCCCGGTGAGGTCGGCGCGGGAGGTCAGGCGCAGGCGCGAGCGGCCGTCGGGGACCGACGGCGGGCGGAAGCAGCCCACGCGTACCCCGGCGGCCAGGCAGTCGGCCCGCCAGCGCACCGCGGCGTCCGGGCCCGGGGCGGTCACCGACACCACCGCGGCGTCGGGGGCGGTCGCCTCCAGGCCGTGTTCACGCAGGCCGGAGCAGAGCAGCCGGGCGTTCTCGCGCACCGCCCCGGCGCGGTCGGGCTCGGCGCGCAGCAGGCGCAGCGCGGCCAGCGCCGCGGCCGCCGACGCCGGGGCCAGCCCGGTGTCGAAGATGAACGTGCGGGCGGTCTCCACCAGGTGCCGGATCACCCGGGCCGGACCGAGCACGGCGCCGCCCTGGGCGGCCAGCGCCTTGGAGAGGGTGACCGAGACCACCGCGTCGTCGGGGGCCGGGGACAGCCCGGCCGCGGCCAGCGCGCCCCGGCCGCCCGGGCCGACCACGCCGAACCCGTGCGCGTCGTCCAGCAGCAGGGCGGCGCCCGCCGCCCGGGCCGCCCGGTGCAGCCCGGCCGTGTCGACGAGGTCGCCGTCCACGGAGAAGACGGTGTCGCTGACCACCAGGGCCCGCGCCCCGGGGGTGTCCGCGCGCGACTCCAGGGCGCGGGCCGCCGCGGCCGGGTCGGCGTGGTCGAACAGCTCCACCCGGGCCCCGCCCGCCCGGGCCAGCCGGGCGGCGTCGATCAGCGAGGCGTGGTTGTGGCGGTCGCAC
>NZ_JBJJBV010000201.1:0-12290 GCF_045446735.1 Nocardiopsis protaetiae | reverse complement strand
CTGTTCCGGAGTCTGGAGGATTTGGAGCAGGTGATCAACGCGCATCTGCGTCTGGTGCGCAAGCGCACCGATCTGCTGCGGGGGTTCATCGAGTCGGTCGGCTTGGAACCCTCACCGTTTCCGTCAACCGCATAATCAAAGATCAGTAGTGTAGAGCGGAAAGGCGAGAAAGGGCAGGCTTTTCCACAGCGGACCTCTCGCCTGTGGAAATGCGGGCGAACCTGGCCACCGGGTTGCCCCGGCGGCTGTTGTAGACAGCCCCGGGGCGCGGCCTCCGGCCCCGATCCATCGGTGAGACACCGGCACACGAGGAGAGACATATGCAGGCCACAGCGCCCGCCCCGGCCCTGCCCCGGCGCATTCCCTTCCCCGACCCCGCCAGGACCGGCCTGCTGTGCGGCAGCGACCCCCGGCACGTCGCCATCGCGCGGCGGTGGATCTCCCAGTCCTCCCAGAGCGGGCCCTCGGTGTCCTCGGCCTTGGTCTCGGCGCTGAGCGAACTGCACACCAACTGCCTCCGCCACACCCTTTCCGGAAAGCCCGGGGGCACCGTCCGTATCGTCCTCGAACGCCAGGAATTCGTGCACATCCTCTACGTCACCGACAACGGCCCCGACACCTCCGAGCCCTTCGGCGTCCCCATCGCCCTTCCGGCCACCCCCGACGGCGAACTCCCCGCCGTGGGCGGGCACGGGCTGCGGCTGCTCGAATCCCTCTCCCTCTACTGGGACTGGATGGGTGACGCCGGGGGCCCGCTCACCGTGCGCGCGGTGTTCAGCCGCGCCGCCGACTACCGGATCCGCCGCCCTCGATGATGTGGACTCACCGCGTGTCGGCGCTCTCCTCGGTGAGGAGGGCGATCATCCGCTCCACCACACGCAGCTGCGCGGGGTTGTGCAACTGCACCGCCGCCTCGGCCATCGTCTCCTCGGCCTTCCGCGCGCCCCGCGGTGAGTCCGCCACCGGGTCCTTCACCCGCGGATGCCTCTCGTACACGCCGCGGACGACCGGCAGCAGACGCGCGGCCAGGCGTTCCACGGCGGCGTCGTCCGCGTCCGGGGACAGGGCCTCGAACTCCTCGTCCACCGTTCCCGTTTCGCCGAGCAGGGCGCGGAACTCCTCCGCGGACTCCTCGCTGAGCACGGTCGAGTAGACCATCAGCAGTGACCGCTGCCTGTCCGAAAGACCAGGGGAGACCGGGGCGAATCCGGGCGGCACGTACGCCGACGCACCGTGCCGCAGGATGACGGCCAGCTCCGCCCGAACACGGTTGAGCCGGTCCACCGTCGCCGCAAGCTCCGCGTCGAGCACGCGGATCGCCTCGTCCGGCTCCTCGTCCGCGCGCCCCATCGCCGCGATCTCCGACAGCGGGACGCCCAGATCGCTCAACCGTTTGATCTGGAGCAGCCGGACCAGATGGGCGACCTCGTACTGCTTGTACCCGTTCGACCTTCGTTCGGGCAGGTCCAGCAGGCCGACCTGGTGGTAGTACCGCACGGCCTTCACCGTCGTTCCGGCCAGCTCGGCGAGCTGCGGAGTGCTCCACGCCATGTGCCCCTCCTTCCGCGCCGGTCGCATCCAGTCCACACCCTGCCCCCGGGGCAGGGTCAAGGGTGTTCGGCCGGGCTTGACCCTGCCCCGAGGGCAGGCGTTCCAGTGGTGGCGGACCCACGAACCACCGACCACGGAGCAGGACACCATGCGCCACCTTCGCACGCCCTTCCGGATCATCCGCGAGAACCTTCGCGCCTACCTCGTCATGAACGCCGTCGTGTACGGCGCCCTCCTCCTCGGCATCGGGGCCGGGCTGCTCTTCCCCGACCTGTACGCCGCACAGCACGCCGCCCTGGAGGAGGCCGGTACGGCGGAGCAGATCAGGCCGCTGCTCGCGACCCCCTGGCTGTTCGCCCTGGTCATCCTCGCCAACAACGTGCTGCGGGCCTCCCTGCTGTCGATCCTGCTGCCCTCGATGGTCGTCCCCTTCTCCGGCATCGCCCTCTTCGCGTACACCACGTTCACCATCGGCGTGATCGTGGCCCCGGTGGACGGGGCCGCGGCGCGGACGCTGGTCCCGCACTCGGTGACGCTCCTCGTCGAGTTCCAGGCCTACGTCCTGCTCATGCTCGCCGCCTACCTCCTGGGCCGGGCCTGGCTGCGCCCCCGGGCGGTCGGCGCCGACACCCGCCGCCGGGGGTACGTCCACGGGTTGAAGCAGGTCGGATGGCTGAGCCTGCCCGCCCTGGCGCTGCTCGTCGTCGGCGCCGTCTACGAGGCGCTCTCGGTCCTCCACCTCATGTGAGGCCCGCGAAACGGCCTCGGGCACAATCGGGGCATGCTGAACATCGGATCGGTCGTGCTGGGCGTCTCCGACGTGCCCCGCGCCACCGCCTTCTGGACCGCGGCCCTCGACTACGTCCCCCGCGACCCCGGCACCGACCGCTGGGTCGTCCTGGTCCCCGCCCGGGGCCCCGGCGTGCAGGTGGCGCTCGGCCTGAGCGACGTCCCCCTCCAGGAGCACCCCCGGGTCCACCTGGACCTCTACGCGAAGGACGCCGCCGACCAGGCCGCCGAGGTGGACCGGCTGGTGGCCCTGGGCGCCGAGCGGGTCGACTGGGACCTGTACCCCGAGGACCCCGACTTCGTCGTCCTCGCCGACACCGAGGGCAACCGCTTCTGCGTCATCGACGCCAGCCGTTCCTGACCGGTCCGTTCCCGAGCGACCCGCCCGTTTTCACCCTCCGTGTCCTCGATACGATGCCCCTGTCGCTCGACGCCGAACAACGAGTGATCCCGTCATGGGACCACTCCCGGGTCGTCGCGGCGGGGGCACGGCGCGAGAGGGGACCATGACCGGACCGGCGGAACCTCCCGAACGCACACGCCGGCTCTGGGCCCTGCTGGGCAGCGTGGTCCTCACCCACACCGCCCTCAACCTCACCCGCCCCCTCATCTCCTACCGCACCATCGCCGTCGGCGGCGACGCCGTCGAGGTCGGCCTCATCACCGCCGCCTACGCCCTCCTGCCCCTGGTCATCGCCGTCCCGCTGGGCCGGGCCACCGACCGCTCGGCGCGCATCGCCTGGATCGTCGGCCTGGGCTCGCTCGTCCTCGCTGCGGGCGGCCTGCTGCTGTCCCTGGTCGACGGGCTGGCGGGACTCGCCCTGGCCAGCACCGTCGTCGGCGTCGGACACCTGCTGTGCATGGTCGCCGGGCAGGGCCTCATCGCCCGCCACTCGCGCCCGGAGCACCTGGACCGCGACTTCGGCTGGTTCACCGCCGCCGCCTCCCTGGGCCAGCTCGCCGGGCCGCTGATCTCCGGCGCGATCCTCGCCGACGCCTCCGGCGCCGCCCTGCTCGCGTCCACCTCCACCGCCCTGGTCGTCGCCGGCGCCGTCGCCGCCCTGGGCGCGCTGCCCCTGCTGCCGCTGCTGCGGCTGCGCCCGGTCCGGCGCACCGCCGAGCAGAAGGCCGCGCCGCCGGTGCCCACCCTGGACCTGCTGCGCCGCCGCCGGATGCCCTCCGCGCTGCTGACCAGCCTGGCGCTGCTGTCGGCGGTGGACATCCTCACCGCCTACCTGCCCCTCATCGCCGAGAGCCGGGGCATCCCGCCGGTGCTCGTCGGCGTCCTGCTCAGCCTGCGCGCGGGCTCCTCCCTGCTGTCCCGCCTGACCCTGCCGTGGATGCTGCGCCGCTGGTCGCGCACCACCCTCATCGTCGCCAGCACCGCCGTCGCCGGACTGTCGCTGACCCTGGTGGCCCTGCCGCTGGGCGGGTTCGCGGTCCTGGCCCTGGTGCTGGGCCTGGGCGGGTTCCTGCTCGGCCTGGGCCAGCCGCTCACCATGGCCGAGGTGACCACCCTGGCCCCCGAGGGCGCCCGCGGCTCCGCCCTGGCCCTGCGCATCTGGGGCAACCGGCTGGGCCAGGTCGCCATCCCCGCCGCGGCGTCCGCCGTCGCCGGGGCGGTGGGCGCCCCCGGGGCCCTGCTGTTCTCCGCCGCCGTCCTCCTCACGGCCGCCGCCACCGCCCGCTGACCCGGATCTGTCGGACCCGCCCGCCAGGATGGCCGCGCACCCACCACCGAGGAGGAGACCCATGGCCGACAACGATGAGCACGTTCACCTGGCGGAGATGGACGGGGACGGTTACTTCCCGGCCCACCTGGTGGAGAAGGGCCGGGGGATCCTGCGCGCCCTCGACGCCCGCATCGCCGCACAGCGCCCCGCCGACCTGGCCGCGCTCTATGTGCTCACCCACGCGGCCACCGAGGAGTTCAACGCCCTGGACGAGGAGTTCTGGGCCGAGGGCAGCGAGATCGAGACCGTCGCCCGCGACGCGATCGGGACGGCCTTCTTCCACATCGCTCAGGCGCACGGCTTCACCGACGCCGACGCCGAGGAACTGATCGCCCCCCGCGAGTGGTGACACGCGAAAGGGGGCCGCGCCCGCGCGGCCCCCAGGAGAAGAGAGGTGTACCCGTTACGCCTTGATCGAGGTCTGCTCGCGCCGGGTGTCGTGGCCGACCGCGATCTTGCGGGCCTTGGACTGCTCGGACACCGGGATCCGCAGGGTGAGCACGCCCTCGGCGTAGTTCGCGGTGATCCGGTCGGTGTCCAGGGTGTCCCCGAGGAAGACCTGGCGGGTGAACGTGCCGCTCGGCCGCTCGCTGACGATCGGCTCCAGGTCGTCGCGGCGCAGGCCGGGGCGCTCCGCCTTGACGGTGAGCACGTTGCGCTCGACCTCCAGGTCGATGCTCTCGGGGGAGACACCCGGCAGGTCGAAGTGGGCCACGAAGTCGTCGCCCTCGCGGTAGGCGTCCATCTGCATGGTCGCGGGGCGGCCGTTCTCCAGCAGACGCTGGGTGATCCGGTCGAACTCCCGGAACGGGTCGGTGCGCATCAGCATCGCTCCTCACCTCCAAGTACCTTCGACATCAGTGTCGATGACTTGATGCGAACACACTCAACTTTATTGATCACTTCGGGCTTGTCAAGTCCTCGGGCATGAGAAGGCGAGCGGGAACGATGCCGGGCCCCGCCGGGTCTGGCGCGACCTCGCGGGGCCCGGGGCCACAGGGCGGAACCCCAGGGGTGTTCGGGGACCAGCGGAGCCGGGCGCGAGGTCGTGGCCGGGGGCATCGAACGGGTGGTCCCCGACATCGCCGCCATCGGCCTCACCCCCTTCACGATCGCCCCATGGCGGGCGGCCGCCCGCCCAGGCCGTCGGCCGCCTCGAAGAGCGCGACCTCCTTTCCCGCGGCGGTCAGTTCCCGGGCGGCCGCGCAGCCCGCCACTCCGCCGCCGACAGCGGCGACCCCCTTGTGCTCCGGCATGCGTCGGGCCTGCGGAAAAGAAGGGGAAGGGCGGAGATCTCCTCCCCCCTTCCCCTTTTATTTTTCACCGGCGCTCCGATGAACGGCAGGACATCGCCGTCAGCCCTCCTTCGGCTGCTCCTCGCGCTGTTCCTCCTCGGTCTCCTCGGGAACGTCGCGAAGGAACAGGAAGGTGATCACGGCGACGGCGAGCACGATGGCCACGCCCGTGTAGCCCACCACGGACAGCCCCGCCATGAAGGCCCGCCGCGCGGCGTCCAGGACCTCCGCCGCCAGGGACGGCTCCAGGTCCTCGGCCGCCGCCACCGCGCCGGGCAGGCTGTCGCGGACCGCGTCGGCCTCCCCGGCGGGGACCCCGGAGGGCACGGAGCCGGCCATCAGGAAGCGGTAGACGGCGGCCCCCAGCGCGCCCAGGGTGGCGATGCCCAGCGCCATGCCGATCTCGCTGCACGTCTCGGACATGGACGAGGCCGAACCGCTCTTCTCCCTGGGCGCGGACGCGATGACCAGGTCGATGACCAGCACCATCAGCGGGCTCAGCCCGAAGGTGACGAGCATGCCGCCCACCACGGCCGGCACCGGGCCCGCCTCCACCCCGCTCAGGGTGAACACGACCAGGCCCGCGGCCGCCACCAGCAGGCCCAGGGCGATCGTGGTGGCCGCCCTGAGGCGCGCCGCTACCATGGGGGCGAGCATCGCACCGGCGATGTTGGCCACCGCGTAGGGGACCATCCACAGCCCGGCGGCGGCCGGGGACAGGTCCAGCACCAGCTGGAGGTACTGGGCGAAGAGCAGGACGAACGCGCCCAGGACCACCGTGCCCAGCAGCAGCCCGCCCAGGCCCACCGTGAACGGCGGCAGCCGGAACAGGGCCAGGTCCATCAGCGGGCTCTCCAGCCTGCGCTGGCGCCGCACGAACAGCCGGCCGAAGACGCCGCCGACGACGAACAGGGCGACCACGACCGGGTCCCAGCCGTAGGCCGCGGCCTCCTTGATCGCGTAGACGACGGGCAGGACGGCCGCCAGGGACAGGACGACACTGACCAGGTCCAGCCGCCCGGGGGCGGGGTCGCGGAACTCCGGGAGCAGGATCGGGGCGGCGATCAGCAGCACCGCCATCACCGGCACGCCCATCAGGAACACCGAACCCCACCAGAACCACTGGAGCAGGACGCCGCCGACCATCGGCCCGATGGCGCCGCCCGCGGAGAAGCAGCTCAGCCACACCGCGACGGCCACACCCCGCTGCTCGGGGTCGTGGAACATGTTGGTGATCAGGGACAGGGTGGAGGGCATCAGCGTGGCGCCCGCCACGCCCAGGAGGGCGCGGGCCGCGATGAGCGTCTCGGCGCTGGTCGCGTAGGCCGCCAGCAGGGAGGCCGCGCCGAAGGCCACGGCACCGACCATGAGCAGCCGGCGCCGCCCGATCCGGTCCCCCAGGGTGCCCATCGTGATGAGGAACCCGGCGATCATGAAGCCGTAGATGTCCAGGATCCACAGCTGCTGCGCGCTGGTCGGGGCCAGGTCCGCGGCCAGGTGCGGCAGCGCCAGGTGCAGGACCGTGAAGTCCAGGGCGAGCAGAACGGTCGGCAGCGCCAGGACGGCCAGGCCGAGCCATTCGCGCGCCCCCGCCCTCGGGGCGGGAGCGGCGGTCGTTTCGTCGGGGGACATGGGTGGTGTCCGTCCTTCCAGGGTCGGTGTGCCGTGACACGGGCACGACTCGACCGCCACCATCGCCCGCCGGGGTTCCGGAAAGGCTCCGGTCCCGCCCCGGAACACCTCCGTGGACTACGGTGATCCCATGCGCTTCGGGATTCTCGGTCCGCTGGAGGTGTGGGGCGGCGACGGAGAGGCGGTCCGCGTCCCCGAGGCCAAGGTGCGCGTGCTGCTGGCCGCGCTCCTGCTGGAGGAGGGGCGGCCGGTCACCGCCGACACCCTCATCGACGACCTGTGGGGCGAACACCTGCCCGCCCACCCCGCCCGCGTCCTGCGCGCCAAGCTCTCCCGGCTGCGGGGCGTCCTGGAGGAGGCCGAGCCCGGGGCCCGCGACCGGGTCCTGCGCACCTCCGGGGGCTACCGGCTCCGGGTGGAGCCCGACGAGGTCGACTCCACCCGCTTCCGCGCCCTGGTCGAACGGGCCCGGGGGGCCGGCGACCGGCGCGCGGCGGCGGTCGCGCTCAACGACGGGCTGGCCCTGTGGCGCGGGGACGCCCTCGCGGGCCTCACCGACGTCCCCCGGCTGGCCCGGGCCGCGCTCCGGCTGGACGAGGAGCGCCTGTCGGCGTTCGAGGAGCACGCCTGCGCCCGGCTCGACCTGGGCGAACACCACCTCTGGGTGGAGGAGCTCGGCGAGCTGGCCGCCCTGCACCCGCTCCGCGAGCGCCTGTGCTGCGCCCACATGCGGGCGCTGTACCGCTCCGGCCGCCAGGCCGAGGCCCTGGGCGCCTTCGACCGGCTGCGCCGCCTCCTCAGGGAGGAGCTGGGAACCTCGCCCGGCCCCGAGGCCACCGCGCTGCACACCCGCATCCTGCGCCAGGACACCACGCTGGACCCGGTGGACCCCGGCCCGCTCCGGGCGGCCCTGCGCCCGCGCACCAACCTCCCCGCCCCGGTGGACGACACCATCGGCCGCGAGGACGACGTCGCGCGGGTCCGCGCCCTCCAGGAGCGCGCCCGCCTGGTCACCCTCACCGGTCCGGGCGGTGTGGGCAAGACCCGGCTGTCCCTGGAGGTGGCCGCGGCGTCGGCCGGCCGCCACCCCGACGGCGTGTGGTTCGTGGAACTGGGCAGCCTTCCGCCCGAACGCGGGCGGGGCCCGGCCGCGGCGGCCCGGGTCGCAGAGGCGGTCGCCTCCGTCACCGGCGCCCGCGACCTGGTCCAGGCGCTCAGCGCCACCCGCACCCTCCTGGTCCTGGACAACTGCGAGCACGTCATCGAGTCGGTGGCCGCCCTGGCCCGGGAGCTGCTGCGCGCCGCCCCGCGGCTGAGCCTGCTGGCGACCGGCCGCGAACCCCTGGGGATCGACGGCGAGCACCTGTACGAGGTCCGCCCGCTCGGCTTCCCCGACCCCGCCGACCCCGCCCGCCGCGCCGACCCGCGGTCCTTCCCCGCCGTGCGCCTGTTCGCCTCGCGCGCCGCGGCGGGAGCCCCCGGCTTCACCCTGGGGGACGACACGGCCCCCGTCGTGGCCTCGATCTGCCGCCGCCTCGACGGCCTGCCGCTGGCCCTGGAACTGGCCGCCAACCGGGTGCGCTCCCTGGGGGTGCGCCGCCTCGCCGACGGCCTGGACGACCGCTTCCGGCTGCTGGCGGTGGGCAGCCGGGGCGCCCCGGGCCGCCAGCGCACCCTGCGCGCCGTCATCGACTGGAGCTGGGACCTGCTCGACGCCTCCGAGCGGACCGTCCTGGCCCGCCTGTCCGTGCACGCCGAGGGCTGCACCCCCGAGGGCGCCGAGGCCGTGGTGGGCGGCGACGGCATCGACACCGGCGAGGTCGTGGACATCCTGGCCCGCCTGGTGGACCGGTCCCTGGCCATCGCGGTCGAGGGGCCCGACGGCATCCGCTACCGGCTGCTGGAGACCATCGCCGCCTACGCCCGGGAGCACCTGGAGGCGACCGGCGGGGCCGACGCGGTACGCCTGCGCCACCTGCGCCACCTGGCGTCGCTCGCCGCCGCCGCGGACCCCCACCTGCGCGGCCGCCACCAGCACCTGTGGCTGCGCCGCCTGGACGAGGAGAACGCCGACCTGCGCGCGGCCGAGGACACCGCAGCCCGCCTCGGGGACGCCGACACCGCCCTGCGGCTGGCCCTGGACCTGGTCTGGTACCGCTACCTGCGCGGCCGCCCCGGCGAGGCGCACCGCTCCCTGGCCCGGGCGCTGGAATCACCCGGCGGCGCCCCCGCCCCGCGCGCCCTCGCGGAGGCCTGGCGGGTGGGCATGGCCCTGATGGTCAACGAGCCCGAGGACCCCGTGGCCCTGGTGCGGTCCGCCCTGGCGGGCCGGGCCGACGCCGTCCCCGAACGCGAGTGGGCCCGGGTCGAGTGGTTCCTGGGCACCGCGCTGCTGGACTTCGGAGAACTCCAGGTGAGCGGCGACCTCGTCGAGCGCTCCCTCGCCGTGTTCCGCCGCGAGGGCGACCGCTGGGGGACCGCCGCCGCCCTGTGCACCCGCGCCTGGCTGCTCAAGGCCCGCGGCCGGATGGCCGGGTTCGAGTCCGACGGAAGGCGCTCACTGGAGCTCTTCGGTGAGATCGGCGACCGCTGGGGCCGGTTGCAGGCCATGCCGGTGCTGGGCAGCCGCGCCGAGATCGACGGCGACTACACGGAGGCGGCCCGGCTGCACCGGGAGGGGCTGCGCCTGGCCGAGGAGCTGGGGCTGTGGTCGGAGGTGTCCTACCGGCTCTCGGAGCTGGGGCGCAACGCCCTGCTGCGCGGCGAGTACCGCCGGGCCGAGGACTTCCACGAACGGGCCCGCGGACTGGCGGTGGAACAGGGCGACCGGTTCGGTGAGCGCTTCGCCGAGTTCGGCCTGGGCCTGGGCGCGCGCCGCGAGGGTGACCTCGACCGGGCCGAACGCCACCTGTCGGGCTGGCTGGAGCGCGTCCGGGGGATCAACGCGCCGGCGGCCGAGGCGACAGTGCTCGCCGAACTCGGCTTCGTCGCCGAGCAGCGCGGCGACGCCGGCACCGCCCTGCGCCTGCACCACGAGGGGCTGACCGCCGCGCTCACCACCGGCAGCCCCCGCAAGACCGCCCTGGCGCTGGAGGGGGCGGCCGGAGCCTGGGCGCTGGCGGGGCTGCCGCTGCGGGCCGCCCGCCTGCTGGGCGCGGCCTCGGCCGCGCGGGCCTCGGTGAGCACCCCGCTGCCGCCCGCCGAACGCTGGGACGTGGAGCGGGTGCGGGAGGCGGCGGTGGCGGCCCTGGGCGAGGAGGCGTTCGCCCGGGGGTGGGAGCGCGGCGCGCGGGAGCCGCTGGAGGCGGTGGTCGACCGCGCCCGCACCTGGTACGCGCGGCGCGGCGCCCCCGCCGCCGTTCAGGCCGTGCTGTGATCCGGCCCCACCCGGCCGAACTCGTACTCGCCGCGGCCCTGGTGGACACGGCCCTGGACGGCCGGTGACACCAGGGGGCGGGGCCCGTGCGGTCCCCGCCCCCTGTTCTCCCGCGGTCGGTTCCCCCGCGGTCAGACCAGCGCGTGCCGGGCCGCCAGGGCCGCGTCGTACCGCTCCCACACGATCCGCGCCAGCTCCGGCGCGGCGCCCAGCGCCTCCGACACCGCGGTCGCCCCCGCCGCCACCGCCTGCTCGCGGACCCGGTCGGCGAAGAACCCCGGGGCCAGCAGGTAGGTGGACACCGCCACCCGCCGCGCCCCCCGGGCGAACGCCGCGGCGACCGCCTCGGCCGGGGTGGGCCGCGCCGCCGACGCGAACGCCGCCACCGCCTCCCGCCACGGACCGCGCGCCGCCAGCTCGGCGGCCACGGACTCCACCGTCGCGTTGGCCCCCGGATCGCTCGACCCCGCCGAGGCCACCACCAGCGCGGTCTCGGGGTCGGCGGTCGCACCCGCCTCGGCCAGCCGCCGCTCGGCCGCCGCCACCAGGCCCGCGTGCGGGCCCAGCGTGTCGGCGTAACGCACCCGCACCCACGGCTCGGCCTCGCGCGCCCGCTCCAGCACCCGCGGCAGGTCCACCTTGCTGTGGTAGGCCGCCGTCAGCAGCGCGGGCAGCACCACGGCCTCACCCGCCCCCTCGGCGGCCAGCGCCGCGAGGGCGTCCTGCGCCGACGGCGCCGTGTGGTCCAGGTAGGACACCCGCACGTCGGCCCCCGGCCGCAGCGCCCGCACCCGCGCGAACAGCGCCTCCACGGCCGCCGCCGACCGCGGGTCGCGGCTGCCGTGCGCCACCGCCAGCAGCGGCACGCCCGGTGCGCCCGGTGTGCTCGACCCCGCCGGACGCCACCCCGGTGTCCGGCGTCGGGCTTCGCTCATCCTCGCCGCCTTCCCGGGATCACAGGTGGATCCCGCACTCGGTCTTGCCGCTGCCCGCCCACCGGCCGCTGCGCGGGTCCTCGCCCGGCGCCACCCGGCGGGTGCACGGCTCGCAGCCGATGGAGGGGTACCCGTCGTACTGGAGCGGGTTGATGATCACCCCGTTCTCCTCGATGTAGGCGTCCACCTCCTCCTGGCTCCACCGCGCGATCGGGTTGACCTTGGTCATCCGCTTGCGCCGGTCCCACTGCACGATCGGGGTGTCGCGCCGGGTCGCCGAGTCGCCCCGGCGCAGCCCGGTCAGCCAGGCGCTGTAGGGCGCCAGCGCCCTCTGCAACGGTTCCACCTTGCGCAGGTGGCAGCAGATGCCCGGGTCGCGCCCGTGCAGCCGCGGGCCCAGCGCCAGGTCCTGCTCGGCCACCGTGCGGGTCGGCTCGACGTTGATCAGGGTGATGTCGTAGATCGAGGCCACGGCGTCGCGGGTGCCGATGGTCTCGGGGAAGTGGTAACCCGTGTCCAGGAAGACCACGTCGATGCCGGGGACCACCTTGGACGCCAGGTCGACCATGAGGGCGTCGGCCATGGACGAGGTCATGCACAGGCCGTCGCCGAACGTCTCGGCGGCCCACGCGATGATCTCTTGGGCGGTGGCCTCCTCCAGCTCGCGCGATGCGCGCTCGGCGAGCTCGGGACCGCCCACGGGGGTGATGGTGGCGTTCATTCCTGCCCTTCCGTCGGTCTGGGAGGTGCGTCGGCGAACGAGGCGGACCGCAGGCCCACGTACTTGACGCGGAACACGCGGGCGCAGGACAGGCAGGCCCACGGGTAGCCCTCGCCCTTGACGGCGGCGCCCTCCTCGGGCACCAGGTCCTCGTCACCGCAGTAGGGGCAGTAGTAGGGCGCGGCCCTCTCGGACACGGCGCACCTCCTCGAATCGGGGATGTCGCGGATGGTGATGTCGCGGATGGTGGGGAGGGGC